>JAJPIU010000112.1 GCA_021324535.1 Pseudomonadota bacterium | reverse complement strand
GCCCAGCGAGTGACGTATTTGACGACGACCTCTGTGGTGGGCGCCTCATACCCTCGCATCAGGTGGCGCGCCCCCAAGACGATGCGCAAGGCGCGCGATGGGAGACGCTCGATCCAGGGTTCCAGTTTGTGGCGCGGGGAGACTTCATCGTACTCCCCGGTGATGAAGAGCTTGGGCTGCGCGAACTGCCCAAGCTCCGGCGTGACGCGAAAGATCGGCGGGCTGACGGCGACCACCATCTTCACGCGCGGGTCGTGCGCGGCGTAGGTGAGAACCATATGCGCGCCGAACGCATGACCGATCAGGCACAGCTTTTCGCGATTGGCCCCCGGTTGCGCCAGCAGAAACTCGATGGCGCCCGCGATGTCGAGTGGCTCCAGGCGCCCGTCGGTCTGCTGTCCGGCGCTTGTCCCTACGCCACGAAAGTTGAAACGCAAGGTGATCAGCCCGGCGGCGGCCAGCGCGCGCGCCAGCGCCACTGTCAACGCATCGTCCATCGAACTGGTGGCCGGTTGCGGGTGGCAGAGCAGCGCCGTCGCACGCGGCGTTTGGGCGCCCTGCATATCGCTTGCCGGACGCGCCAGCATGCCTTCCAGGGCCAGCGGTGGCCGCCCCGCGCTGGGAAACAGCGTGCGCTGCTCGATCACGTCACTTCTTGCCGCGCTCTCCACCGGTTATGCCGCTCCTCCGCCTGAACGCTCCATGAGACTGCTAATGCCATTGGCGCGCATCAATCATGCCCTGGGTATTTCCCCCACGTCCGCGCTTCCCTTCCGCTGCCAGGACACAACGCGCGCCTCGTTCACTATATCGCTTGCACAGGCTGGCGTCAACTGTCTGTTTCTGTATCCGACCGGCGCAGTTAGCATATTATGTGAGCAGGCCATTAGGCTGAGGGCCGTTTCTAGGATACGGGATGAGGCAATGAAACCTCAATCTCTTCAGCGCTTGATGTGGCGGGTGGAATTGCCTCGTTGTCATCGAGCATACTTTGCAAGTGCATAGCGAGGGCCGTGTGGATGCTCTGCTCAACCTCTTCGCGGGTATCACCCACGGCGACACAGCCAGGCAGATCGGGGATATAGGCGCCCCAACTGGTTGGGCCTTGCTCAAAGATGACGAGATAACGATACATAGGTCTGCCTCCTGGGGTGGCTTAGGGCTTGGGCAGTTGCGCCTGCCGGAAGATGCTAGCCAGTGTGCCGGACGGGACATCTTTGTTCAGTGCGCCTGCCACAGTCACTTTCCCTGGCTTGGTGGGATGCTTGTATCGTCTATGATCACCTCGTGTTGCGACAAGATACCAGCCGTCGTCTTCAATGGCCTTGATCGCCTCTCGTACTTTCACACTGTTCCTACTTCAGTTCATAGATGTCGCATTCGTTATACCACATGTCTGATACGCTGGCTCATTAATTGGACGCCACCGTGTGCGCCACCTCCGCCGCGAAGGCTGCCTGCGCCTGGGGATCGCGCAGATCGTCGGGCAGGCGGAAGAAGGCGCGTGTGTCGTCGTCGCTGTGATGGGAAATCCAGCGGGCGATGATGTTGATCTGATCGACCTCTTCGCGGCCAACACAGGGGGGCGGCGATTCCAGCGTGGCCGCCAGCGCCACAAACATCAGCGCCGTCTGTGTTAGCGCCGCCTCGTCGCGAGGGATGCGCTCCTGGCGGATCAACCGTCCATGCCGGATCAGAAAGAGTTCACAATAGCCCTCAACCGCCGAGGGATACGCGATCAGTAGGTTGTTCGCCTCGACTGCGCCCGTCACTAACTTTTGCCCTAGCAACACCTGATCCACATCGCGCAGGGCGTCGCGCAGGCGAGCGGCGCGTTCATAGTCTTGCCGGGCCGAGGCGGCGAACATCTCGCCTTTCAGCCGGTCAATCAGGTCAGCGCGCTCGCCGCCCAGGAATGCGCATGCCTCCTGTACAGCGGCGTGATACTCGCGCGTCGCCTCATCCGTCAGTGGGGCGCGGCATGGCGCCGGACAGCGTTTCAGGTGATAGCGCAGGCAGGGTTCGCTTGCGGCCCCAGTCGGCGGCAGCGCGCGTGTGCAGTTGCGGATGGGGAAGACTTTGTAGAGCAGTTCGATGGTTGCGTGGACGATGCCGCCGGTGCGGAACGGCCCAAAGTAGCGCGCGCCATCGGCGCTGACCTCGCGCGTGGCGTAGAAGCGCGGGTAGGCGCTCTTGAGGTCAACCTTGATGAAGGGGTATTGCTCGTGGTTGCGCAGTTGCACATTGTAGCGTGGTTGCAACTGCTTGATCAGCCGCGATTCGACGATCAACGCCTCGAGTTCGGAGCCAAGTTCGCGCGTCTCGATCTCACGCACGCTCTGCAAGAGGCCATCCATCTTGCGGGTGTAGCCAAGCGGCTGATTGTAGTACGACGCCAGCCGGTCGCGCAGACACTTCGCCTTGCCAACGTAGATCACCTCGCCGCTGGCGTCCTTCATCAGATAAACCCCAGGCGACGAAGAGAAATCTTTGCGCCAGGCTGGATTGAGATACAACGCGCCGGTGGGGCGTGGCGGCGTGAAGCCATCGCCTGTGCTCCGCCTGGCCGCTGGCTTCGCCGGTTGCTCATCCTCGTCCACATCGGCTGCCGCGTTCTCCTGGGTGTCGGCAAGCGTCTCCACTGCCTCAACGGAGGACATATCGAGCGCATCAAGTGTGTCGGCTTGTACGCTGGTGGCGAGATGTGCGCGTGGCGCAAACATGCCAATGGCAACAGATGCGCGCCGACGGCTCGTTCCGCCATGCAGCGCGAATTGCAGGTCTTCGAGCGTGACGCAGCCTGCCTTGCGCGCACGCGCCAGCAGCAGCGCAAACACGTTGGCGGTCAGTTGGGCGTCGGCCAGCGCGCGGTGCCGATTGCGGACGGGCAGATGCAGCGCGGCGGCGACGCGATCCAGCGAGGCGCGCCGCATATTGGGCAGATAGCGGCGAGCCAGCGTGATGGTGTCAATGCCGTCGGCGGGGAAGAGTGTGCCAAGCGCAGCGCGTTCGGCCTCATAGGAGAGAAAGCCCAGATCAAAGCCAATGTTATGCCCGACGATGGGCCGATCGCCGATGAACAAGCTCAGCTTGGGCAGCACGTCAGCCGCGCGGGAGGCACGCGCCACCATGCGCTCGGTGATGCCGGTAAACTTTGTGATGAACTGGGGGATACGCCGTTCGGGATTGATCAGGCTCTTGAAGATAGCTCGCTGCTCACCACCCGCGACGACGACGGCCGCTACCTCGGTGATGCGATGGAAGCCAGGGGCAAGGCCGGTCGTCTCGACATCCACCACCACGAACTCCATGTCGGCCAGTGTGCGGCGTTCCTGCCGCCAGATGGCCAGCCCCCAGCGCTGCTCTCCATTTGTATTGGCGCCCGTGCCATCCTCATCCGCAGAATCGAAGCGAGCGAAGACTGGCGAGGCGCGCAGCATATTCTCCAGCAGGGTCAGCCACGGCCCTGCGCCCACCATGCCAACGGCGACACCAAAGACGGCTCCTGCCAGCTCTGCGGCGGCCAGCGGTTCGCCGTGCGCCAGCAGCAGGTCGCGTGCGCGGCGCAACAGCGCGCCATTGCCAGCGGACGGCGATGTATCGGCTTCATCGCTTCTATCGGCGTCTGGTGTTTCCCTCTGCCGTACCGGTTTGCCCTCCGCCACCATGTCCCATCCCACTCCCTTCTCACAATTAGCGTGGCGTGCGTGGCGGGCGGTTGAAACCGTGCCTAGGGGCTACGCCACAAAGTCCGACGATGCGGACTCTTCTCTGCCAGCGGGTTCGCACATCCTCCAGCGATACCAATTGTCCCATGATCTCTCATGCTCTCCCAAGCTGCGTCGGTAGCTTTTGTGGCGAATGCCTGTAGGCGCGTCAACGCGCGCCTACCATCTGCGAAACATGCGAGCCGCTGCTGTGTGTTATCTATGATATGCTGAACGCACGCTGGCGCCAAGTGGAGTAGCGCATCTGTTCTATTGGGGTAGGCGAGCATCGTTGAATTCGCGCCATGCCATGCAGGCGTCATGCAGGCGTATAGTACACGCATCCAACGAATGCGCGCCTCATTCGTTGTGTCCAGTAGGGCAACCTGGAGAGGACAAGGCGTCCGGCGCCCTTACGCTATCATTATTATTGCGAAGTATCTATCGGAGAGATGAAATATGCAACAGAGGGAACGACGTGAAACGACGCCAGGAGCGGCGATGGAGCGGCTACGACGCCGGGGCAAATGGGCGCTGTTGGCCACATTGGCGGTAGCAACGCTGAGTGTGCTTCTCGTCGCATGTGGCGGCGGCTCATCAGGCGGCTCGCCCAGCAGCGGAAGCGCGACCGCGACCGATACGCCCTTTGGGAACGGCGATACGACGCCTGCCAGCGTGTCTACGTTTACACCACCCCCAGGTTTCCCTACTGCTACCCCTACGCAATCTGGTAGTGGCGGCACACGCGGCTCGTCTGACGTCTGCCAGATTACGCCGACGCCCTCGCCGAGCGACATTCCCGTCCCTTCGGATGTGCCATCGTACCCCAATGCGCAATTGATTGTGCATACAAAGGTGAGCAGCAACACACAGCCGCCGATCCCCATTGGCGAGTTCGACTTCTGCGCGTCCAATGCCTCCGCCAGCCCCATCGCGTCGTACTACACCGATCAATTGCCCAAGAGCGGCTGGCAAGATGTGCAGACCTACTCCTCTGGCTCCATCTCCATCGTGGCGACCAAAGGCCCGTCGAATAACCAGACGACCATCACAGTGACGGTGCTGCAAGACCCGAACCCCGGCTACACTGGCGATGTTGAGATCATCATCTCAATAAACAACTGCACGCAAGCCGAGTGTGGATGAACCCCCACCCCTGCCCCTCCCCCAGTGGGGGAGGGAGCATAGGGTGAACGGCGTTGCAGATGGCGTGGGGCGCAGATTCATCCGCCTGCCTTTCCATGCCTGTCCTGGTTGGCCTGGTTTGTATCATAGACCAGACAGGTAGTGGTGGCGTGGGCGTAGAGCTTGCCGCTGGCGTCGGTAATGCGCCCCTCGGCGACGCCCACCCGCCGCCCGACGTTGATCAGCGTACCCTCGGCGCGCAATTCCCCTGCGCCGATAGTGATTGGCCGCAGATAGTTGACTTTGATCTCAAGCGTGGTAAAGCCGATCCCTACCGGCATGAGTGTCTGCATAGAGCAAGCCATCGCTGTATCCAACAACGTCGCGGCGATGCCTCCATGTGCGATGCCCAGCGGATTGTAGTGATACTCCGCTGGCTCAAACGCGACAACGACGCGCCCCTCTTCCACCTCAGCGAAGCGATAGCCCACCAACGCGCCAATCGGCGGCGCCGGAACCTCGCCCCGCATCACCGCCTGCAAAAACTCCAGGCCGGTCATGCGGCGCATGGCGCCGAACGCGATAGCGGGGTCATGCCAACGTATCGTGCGGACGCGGGTAGAATCGTCTGGCTGCTCAGATGTTGGCATATCGGGCATATCGGGCATATCGAAACGATTGCTCATGGTGTGGTTATCTCTTCCATTCTATGCTATGACAATTCGCGCCAACAGCTCCGCCCGGCGCGCAGGCGTGGTGAATCCGGCCCGGATGGCGTTCTGTGTGAAGCCAAGCAGGTCGGCTGGCGAGAAGCCAAGCGCGTGCGCCAGCGCATACTCTCGTCCGATAGTCGTACACATCTGCACGGGATTATCCGTACACAGCGCGACCGGTATCCCCTGCGCAACAAACGTGCGAATGGGGTGCGTTTCGTAGCTGGCGACCGCGCCCAGGACGACGTTGCAGGTCAGGCAACACTCCACCGTTGCGCCGCTTTGCGCCAGCAGATCGAGCAGACGCTCATCTTCTGCCGCGTAGATCGCGTGGCCGATGCGCGTCAACCCTGGTGTGCGCAGCGCCGCCGTGATATTTGCCATAGAAAACTCGCCCGCGTGAACGGTGATCCCTAGCCCTGCGTCAGCCGCCCGCTGCGCCAACTGATAGGCGAGTGTCCAATCGGCCTCTGTATCATACGGCGCGTAGAGCATATCAATCCCTGTCAATCCCTCGCGCGCCAGCCCAAGCGCCGCCGTGGAGATACGCTCAAGTAGCTCCGCCTCGAACGTGAAAACCAGGATATAGACGGCCTCGGCGCGCAAGGCTGGATATTTTGCCTGAGCACGCCGCTCGGCCTCGCGAAAGATCGCCATGAGCTCGGGACGCAGCGCGTCATCATTGCCGAAGCGTACCTCGACGAAGATTGCGCCATCAGCCGCCGCCTCGCACAGCATATCTTCGATGCGCGCGATGAAGTTCTCTGGCTCATCGGCTTCTCTAGGCGCCGGAAATACCTTTGAGAGCCGCGTCAGACGCGCCATCCCAGGCGGAGAGTTCGCCATCAGGTCGCGCGCCCACGCCTGCCAGTCATACGGCGGACGTCGCTCGCGTCGCGCCAGCACACGATCCAGCCGGGGCGACCACTCCTGATGCAGGTGGATGTCCGCCTTGGGCAGCGCGGCCACCAGCGGATCAGGAGGGAGCGCGGCGAATGGATCAAGCGCTGCACTGAGGGCAATGGCTGGGTTGGGCAGTATGTTGGGCATGCTCATGAGGTGGCTCCTTTCGTGTGCGAATTGATCGGCAAACATTTATCTTTCCCATAATTATTCGGTTTATCGTAGACGCGGCTGAATCCCCTAGCTTCAGCCTAAGTGCTGAAAGTCATGTCGTTCACAAAGCGAGAAAGCATACGACAGTTGACACAACACACTCGCTCATGATAGACTACTTCGCTGAGAGATGCGTAACAACACAACAGCCGGGGAGGCGCAGCATGGAAGCGACAATGCAGATGCGCAAGACCTACAAGTATAAGCTGTTACCTACCCCTGGACAAGAGCGGGCGTTGGAGACTACCTTTTTTATCGCCCGTTGCTGGGCCGACCCAAGACGGTGACGATTTGTCGGGAAGCGGATGGCTGGTATGCCTGTTTCTCATGCGCAGAGGTTCTGCTGCAGCCCTTGCAGTTGACCAGACGAGAGACGGGCATCGATGTGGGCTTGAAGGTGTTTCTTATCACGGCGAATGGGCTGGTGGTGGAGAATCCACGCCATTTCCGCAAGCGAGAGAAGAGTGCCCAAGAGCTTGTCGGTGCGTACCCACGTCTGTCCTACATGTGGGCTGGTGATAGACCGCGATGAGAACGCGGCGCTGAACATTTTCCGGGCTGGGCAAGCCCGTCAGGCGCGAACGTGAGGGGTTGCTCTGTGCGTTGTCTGAGAAGCCCCGGCTTGAGCCGTGGGGAGCATGTCACTTATGAGGGCAATGGGAAGGAAAGTCTCAACGGCTACTTCAACCCTCCTTTCCATCTATGGGAAGGGATGGGGTCAGGTACGCCAGCCAGAAAGGGAAACACGTATGCAAGCCTCTTTACTTGATCACTACCGTATGTTCAGCCGCTTCACCTCTCCCGGGCTGTATCAGGAGCGCCTACAACGCGATCTGCCCGACGACATCGCGGAATCAGGCCGTCTCGTCAAGCAACAGATCATCCACAAGATGGTGCTCTATCTGAGCCGCGAAGGCGTGCCCATGAACCCCGCCTATGGCGACCTGAGCGCCGTACCGTGGTATCGTCAATCCGAGGATGACTACTTCCCCACAGTGGCCGCCATCCTTGCCGAACTCTATCGCCGCGACCCACGCGGCTTCGCGCCTGACCGCGCGCAGGAGGACAAACTGATCCTTACCTGCCGCTATGTCGCCATCCTCATGGCCGCGACCTTCAAATCGCGTGGCATTCCCGCACGTGCGCGTTGCGGTTACGCGCCCTACATCCCCTCCGACCGGATCGAAGATCATTGGGTTACGCAATACTGGGACGCCAACGCGAACCGCTGGATCACGATAGACGCCGACGCCTGCCTCGAAGAGAATGGCTTCGATCCGTTCGACATGCCGCCTGGTACGTTCACCTTCGCCGCCGGCGCCTGGCTTGGCATACGCGAGGGCCGCCAGAACGCGGACGCCTACCGCATTCACGGCCCAACCGCGCTCGACGAGATCGGCGCCCAGGTACTTGCCGACTTTCATTGTCTGATGAACAACGAGATACCCTACACGGAGTACGCGCTGTTCGTCGCCAAAGACTTCGATGAGGCGCACCAAGACAAGCTGCGCGAGTTAGACACCTTTGCGCGCTTGCTCCAGCAGCCCGACGAGAACTTCTCTCAGTTGCAATCCCTTTGGGAGACACAAGGGGAGTACCGCCTGTTGAGGGGAGGGCTGATCTAAGCGCGCTGAAGGTTTGGCGCCCGGCGCGCACACGTGCTATACTGCATCCTGGAGCACAAACTCAAACTTCGCATTCAAGCTGATGGGGCAGAGACAGCGCACATATGGGGGTTCGAATCCTTCCGGCTCCCCTCCCGTCGCAGGAGGAGGACGCCGTAGCCCAAGCTGGTAGAGGCTGCGCCGAGCGCCACTGAGAGATGAACCTATTGCTCCAAGCTCATAGGGCGCACGCCATCATCTTTTGTATTCCAGGCCAGGAGTCCCTGTGGTTGCCGGTTCAACCCCGGCCCGATCCCCCCAATCCCTGGATCGGTAGCTCAAATGGCAGAGCGCAGGGAGAGAGTGTGAGCGAAGAATACACTGAGATGGGCGGTATCATCAACGCCACAACGAGGGGACAGGAGAGGGCAAAACTCCTGCCCCCTTTTCGCGTCCATCATCGCCGACTGACGCCGGATGTATACTGTTCCTTGCTGCGTCCTGGCCGTTTCTGTGCTATACTGAATGTCAGTAGCAATGCGTAGCCAGCCAGTGAAGGACATTTCCCTGCATGACCACACCACCCCCAAACGACGCACACGACCCGGCGCAAGATGAGCCAGGTGATCAGCCGGGCGGCCAGGAGTATATCCTGACTGTCAGCTACGATCCGCCAGGCGCCGTCGAGCCGCTGTTTGGGCTGAGCGAGGATACGCTGCTGCAGGTGATGGAACTAACGTTGAGCAGGGTGGGCGTGCGTGAGTCTGCGGAGATCAGCCTGCTGGTGACTGATGACGCCGGAATACAAAAGCTCAATCGTGAGTATCGCGGACTCGATGAACCGACCGATGTGCTCTCGTTTCCCCTGCTCGATGCGCCGCTGGTGGACGCCCCCGCCGAGCAGCTTTGGCTGGCGATGGAGAGGTCAGAGAGCGTCGAAGAGGACAATACTGGCGACGAGGCAGGCAATGGCGCGAACAGAAGTCCTGGCACGCAACATGCGCCAGAGGGACTGAGCGTTGTATTTATCGAAAACGACGCCAGTGAGACAGACATGCTCGACGGCGGCCAGGATCGCGCCGACGAGGCCACTGAAGAAACTGAAGAAACTGAAGAAACTGAAGACGATGACGATGACCTCGATGATGAGGAAGCGCCCGACGAGCAGGACGAACTCGATCTTAGTTGGCCGACGCACCTGGGCGATATTGCCCTGGCGCGCGAAACAGTAATACGTCAGGCCAGCCGGGCAGGCCATAGCGTCGCCTGGGAATGCGCGTATTTGTTCGCGCATGGCATCTTGCATCTTGTTGGCTACGACGACCAGACTGACGCGGGTTATCAGGCGATGGTGGCCCACCAGGAAGCGATTCTGGCGGAACTTGCCATTCAGAAGTAGGCATTACTTTTCAGGTATCCTATGGCTCTTACTGAGCAAAAAGCGAGCGTCTTTATGACTTCTCATTCTACTCAACCACCCGATGAACAGGCGCGCCCTGTGGGGACACCACCCGCCAATGCGGAGACGCCCAAGACCGGCGCCGACGCAAACCAGAGCGTGTCTGGCTCCCATCATCTTGCGTTACCGGCGCAGGCGCACTCGCCGCTGCCGACCATGCCCGGTCTGGGCGGGGCCTCGTTCTTGATGAGTTTTGTCTATGCCTGGCATGGGCTGATGTACGCCATCCGTACACAACGCAACGCGCGCGTGCATATGGCGCTGGCTCTCTGCGCGATCATCCTGGGCTTTGTGCTACATATCTCACCGGTCGAGTTCGCCATGATCTTTGTGGCGATTACGCTGGTTTTCATCGCCGAGATGTTCAACACGGTGGCCGAGGCGTGCGTAGACCTGGCGACCCGCGAATATCATCCCCTCGCGCGCATCGCCAAAGATGTGGCGGCGGGGGCTGTGCTGCTCAACGCAATGCTCTCTGTGGTGATCGGCGCGCTGGTCTTCGGCCCCCACCTGATCGCCCTGGTCGCGCATTATATTCCCCACTTCCCCCAGATCTCGCTGTAAGCTTGCCTGAGATGCGGCGCCTACAGAACCGCTTCTTGCAGCGATAAAGTAATACCACTTCCTATTGATGGGAAGGGGTGAGGGGTTAGGTTATGCTCAGCTTACGGCAAGACTGAAGTCGGGGCAGGCGCGCGTGCGATACTTCAGTTTGCGCTTGATGTCGCGCAGGGCGGCAGGGTTGCGATACAGGGTGATCACGCTGCCCCCTTCGACGATAACTACTGTACCCACCAGCCGCGCGATACGCGCGTTGTGACGATCCATTGGGGGCAGATCGCGGTGGCCCAGGAAATAGAAGAGCGCACCTGTGCGGCGCATCGTGCGGCCATAGGTCATGACATATTCAAGCGCATCCAGAGGAATGTTGCGCTGGGCCGCGCGTTTGGCTCCATGTCGGCTCATGTGTAGCCCACGGGGCTGCGCAGCAATCGTGTTGTCGTCACCTGTCCGCTCATCAGTCTCATTCGTCTCATTTATTGCGTTCAGATCGTCCATTTCTTACCCTCACGTTTCCCAAGATGTGCCATTGTCTTTTGCATCGTCGCATTGTCTAGCTGCGCCACTCTGCGCGTCGGAGAGTTTGTTTCTCGTTTGTTTCGTCCATGTGTGAAATACAACGCGAACGCGCAAAAGCGGAAACATCCTCCCCACTTTTGTCAGATGCGTAGAAGCATGCCCATTCACTCTTTCCCAGGCGCATCAGGTGAGGCCACTTCACCACATTCCTGAGAGTTTTCTCATCATGCGCTCACTTGCCCGAACAGGGACTTGACAAATCTACTTCAATAAGATATATCTAGATATAGCTATTGCAATAGACGACAGAGATGTATGAGATGGAGAGAGCCGAAAGCGGCTGAGATGGGTTGAGAGCAACCGAGAGACGAGCGGCGGGCCGACCGTCGCAGGAGTGAGAGATATGGGTAGGCGAGGATTCGGTGGATTCCGACGCCCCGAGTGGTTTGAGCGGTATGATAGACCGGACGAGGCGGAGACAAAGACGGAGACAGACGAGTTTGAGGCTTCTAGAGCCTTCGCCAGAGATGACGATGATGAGGGTGAACCGTTCGCCGGGCAAGCAATCCCCGAAGGCGATCCCGAAGGGTTTATGAGCTGGCGTCCGCGTGGACGGCGCGGCCCGTGGAGTTCCTGGCGCGGCGAGCCGCCGTTTGGGTCGCCTCCGCCCTGGGGAGCGCCCTGGGGCGCCCCAGAGGCGCAAGAGTGGCAATGGCAGGGGCGTCCGTGGGGCGGCCCACCAGGGATGCGCCGAGGCCCGTGGAGCAATCCATGGCGGCAGGAGCATCACGGCCATCACGGCCCGCATGAGTATGGGCGCCATGGGAAACATGGCTGGTATGGCGATGAATCATTTGGGTGGTTCGGCGGCCCGTTCCGCAAGCGCGGGCCGTTTGGTGGGTTTGGTAGATTTGGTAGATTTGGCCGGGGGCGCCCGTTTGGGCCGCCCTGGGCGCATGGTGGCCGTTGGGGCTGGTTCCCAGGGCCACGGGGTTTTGGCGGCGGTGGCTGGCCAAGCCCGGAAGGATGGGGTCCGTTTATGGGACGACGATTTGGCTTTGGTGGCCCAGGGCCGCGCATGTTTGAGCGTGGCCATTTGAAATATGCCCTGTTGGAGTTACTGCAAGAGCGCCCCAAGCACGGCTACGAAATGATGAAAGAGCTTGAAGAGCGCATGGGTGGCTTCTATGCGCCAAGCGCAGGCGCAATTTATCCCACGCTGCAACTTTTGGAAGATCGCGGGTGGGTGAGCGTAGAGACCGTCGAAGGCAAGAAGATATACACAATTACTGACGCAGGGAGACAGGCAGTGAGTGAATATACACAGCGCGCTGAGCAGCGCGCACAAGGCCCACAGGGACATCATGGCCCGCACGGGCATCAGCATGGCCCGCACGGGCATGGCCCACACGGCGGCCCAGAGGGGCCACGCGGCCCGTGGAGCTGGGGTGAGTGGTCTGGGCCAAAAGGCCCAGGATTCGGCCCCGGCTTTGGGCGTGGCTTTGGCCCAGGCGCCTGGCGCGGCCAGCCCGAAGCGCAAGCGCTCGCCCGCGAAGCGCGCGATGTCGGTCGCCTGATGCTGATGGCAGGCATGCAGTCAATTGGGCAGCCGGAGCGGCTCAACCAGCTCAAAGGCATTGTGGAGCGGGCGCGCGCTGACCTGGAAGCCTTCCTCAACCAGACGTCCTCTTCGCAAGGCTCGCAGGGTTCACAGCCCTCGCAAGGTTCACAGGATGCGCCGCAGAGGCCGACCGAGCAGGTCAGCGATCAGGGTGGCCCAGTCGAAACGGTCTAAGCGAATACCAGACACGCCGCCCTGGAGCTTGGCGCTACGACGGCACATAGTTCTGGCCCCTATCCCCTCAACGGGATGGGGGTTTTTGCATGCGCTAACGCCTGATGTGTCCTGCCTGGCGCCTGATGTCACTTTACCGTTAGCAGTAGAGTGAGACGCAGTGTCATTTCCGCTCTCTCCACCGGCGGCTTTCGCCTTTTCGATCACGCTCTCGAAGTTTTGCCACTTGTAGGTAAGCAAATCAGCGAGTTAGTGTGTCACTCTCGAACCAATCTCCACCATTTTTACGCGCGCGTAAAAATGGTACTCAACCAAAAGAGGATTGCCCTGTTGGCGCGATGTCTGGCGATTCTTCTGATATACTGTCGTTATACTGTCGTCTGTAACGAATGCGCAATCTCGAAAGTCTATACTGTACGCCATCAGCAGTTTCACAAGAGGGAGGACGCCAGCATGCCGATGTCGCGCCGTTGTATTCCGTATACCCCACGTCGTCACGAACTCAGCGAGACGACGTTCGCACTGGTCAGCACGGCTGGCGTGCATCTGCGCGACCAGGAACCATATGACCTGGCGGGCGACAACTCCTGGCGACTTATCCCTGGCGATGTGCAGAGCAGCCAGCTCATGGTGACACATGAACACTACAACCACTCGCATGCCGACCAGGACATCAACTGTGTCTTCCCGATAGACCGCCTGCGCGAGATGGCGGCTGAGGGCGTGATCGGCGGTGTGGGCGATAAGCACCTCGGCTTCATGGGGTACTCGCAAAAGCTGCGCGATCTCTACGAACGCGCCGCGCCGGAGATGGCGAAGATCATCGAGCGGTCGCAGGCCGACGCCGTATTGCTGACCGCTGGCTGACCACTCTGTCATCGCACGGTCGTTGCGATTCAGCGTGAGATCGAGATGCTTGGTCTGCCAACTGTGCTCATCACCTTGCGGCCAGCCGCCTCGCGCGAGATGGGGCCGCCGCGCGCTATCTCGCCCGTGGGCTTTCTGCTTGGTGACTGCCTCGGCCCGCCCAACCAGCCCGATCTCCAGCGGCGTGTGCTGCGCGACGCCCTGCGCCGCTGGGAGGCGCGTGAAGAGCCGGGAAATATCTGGGAATTGAACTACCCGGACTACCAGTCCGACCCGGCGATTGTCAATGGTGGTGAGATTGTCAGCGAGTAGCGCCGCTCTGGCCTGATCTTTGCGGGATAGATAGTGTACATGGAGATACATCCCTTTGGGAGTCTCCTAAGTAGCGCACATCTGTGGCGCGCTCTGTCAGCATGGTATCCACTGAACAGTCTGCAAAGTATGTGCAATGTGGTATACTGTGCGCAGGGATGGCACAACCTGCTGTATCCCCATACGTAGATATGAGTGAACGCTCACAATTGAGCATGAGAAAACGCTGAGACAGTTGCATATTTGACACAGAAGTGCGTATATAAAGAGGAACCTGCTGAAGCTGCGTTGTTCACACTTTCCAAAACGAAGGATAATCCTTCCAGAAAGAAAGTTTGACGCTTCAGCAAAAAAAGTCAGGTGATCACCTGATGCGAAACTCGCCGGAAGGTGTGTACACTGAGGGCGAGGGTGAACAAAAAGTACGCAAGATGGTTGGTTCTGTGTAGGTTCGTCTGCTGATTTGGCGAGCCGCCAGGCCAAGGCAAAAGCCATCTTGATCGTTGAAAGTAGACCTGCTACGGCGTCCGTCCGTTGGCGAGTGCCGTAGCTCAACGAAGATGTCACCCCAGAGTGAGGAGAGTGCGCGATGGTTGCGACGAAACCCGAATTACTCGATGAACCTGTAGATTTTTTGCTTGATGATGATACGTTGAGCGGTATAGGAACCGCAACACAAAGAACATCTCCTCCTCGTGTATCTCGTCTCTCGGTCGAGAGAAAAACGGCGCTCCCAACGATGCCAAGGATTGTGCGCTCGGAGCCGCTCACGCAGGCCGCAGAGACCATTGATGCGACAGAAGCGACAGAAGCGGAAGCCGCTGATGAGCAAGAACCAACCGATGAAGAGCTTGCTGAGCTGACCGCCGAAGAAGAAGACGCGCTGTATGGCAAGGGCGCCGGGCAATACGGCGGGGCAGACGGCGCTGAGGATGCGTTCCAGAGCTATCTGCATGATATACGTGGCCTGCTGTTGCTCTCGCACGAGGAAGAGTTGATCCTGGCGAAGCGTTCACAGGCGGGCGACGCTCGTGCGCGCCGTCGGTTGATCGAGGCGAACTTGCGCCTGGTGATCTCCATTGCGCGCCGCTATACCAATTCCGGCGTCCCACTGATCGATCTGATTCAGGAGGGCAATCTCGGCCTGATGCGCGCCGCCGAGAAGTTCGACTGGCGCCGTGGCTGCCATTTCGGCACCTACGCCACCTGGTGGATTCGCCAGGCAATCAGCCGCGCCGCCGGTGAGCAGTCGCGCCTGATCCATCTGCCGGAGCATGTGGCGACCCGCCTGCGCAAGGTGCGCCGCGTCGCCTCGCAGCTTTCGCAGGAAAACGGCGGCGATCCCCTGCCTGAGCAGATCGCCGGAGCCGCCGGTATGCCACTCGAAGAGGTGGACGACCTCCTGCATATCACCGAGCAACCCGTTTCACTCGATACTCCCGCCGACGTAGACAACCGCCTCTCCCTCGCCGATACCCTCGAAGACCCTGGCCTGCAAGCCCCCGCCGACATCGCTTCGCGCCACCTGTTGGGCGAAGAGTTGCATCGTGCGCTCTCGCAGTTGACCTCGCGCGAGCGGGCTGTGGTGATCTTGCGCTACGGTATCGGCGACGGACGCAGCCGGACGCTGCTGGAAGTTGGCAAGGAGTTGGGCATCTCGCGCGAACGTGTGCGCCAGCTTGAGATGGTGGCCCTGGCGAAGCTCCGTTCCACCAGCAGCACGCAATCCCTGCGCGAAACGCTCTAACCTACCCCCTCCCATAGATGGGAGGGGAGAACGTGGGCCAATATAGAGTTTCCCCTTGTTCCTCATAGCATGGAGCAAGGGGATTATCTTTCTGTGAGGCAGTGGATTCGGCAGCCGTTGTTCCTGTTCCCCCTCCCCATCGATGGAGAGGGGGTCAGGGGGAGAGGTCAGAGCACCTTGCGCAAGAAGTTCTGCGTGCGCTCCTGCGTGGGGTGGTTAATCACCTGATCTGGCGACCCCTGCTCCACGATATAGCCGCCATCCATGAAGATCACGCGGTCAGCTACCTCACGCGCAAAGCCCATCTCGTGCGTGACGACCACCATCGTCATGCCCTCTTCGGCAAGCTGACGCATCACCTTCAGCACTTCGCCCACCAGTTCCGGGTCGAGCGCGGAGGTCGCCTCGTCGAAGAGCATCAGTTTAGGATCCATCGCCAGCGCGCGCGCAATCGCGACACGCTGTTGCTGCCCGCCGGAGAGACGCGACGGATAAGCGTCGGCTTTGTACTCAAGCCCCACCTTGCGTAGCAACTCGCGCGCTTGTTCCTCTGCCATCTGGCGCGGCATATGCTTCACCTGGATCGGCGCCTCCATCACGTTTTGCAGCGCCGTCAGGTGAGCAAAGAGGTTGAACCGCTGGAAGACCATGCCAATCTGGGCGCGCATACGGGCGATGTTGCTTTCACTATCCTCCACCAGCCGTCCGTCTGGCTGCTCACGATAGCCCATCAGCTCGCCATCAATGTAAATGCGTCCGCCGTTGATCTTTTCCAGGTGGTTGAGGCAGCGCAGGAAGGTTGTCTTACCCGAGCCGCTTGGCCCGATAATCGCCACCACCTCACCCTTGCGCACCTGCATACTCACCCCGCGCAGCACCGGATTGCGGTGAAACGTCTTCTCCACGTTCTGCGCATCCACCATCGGCGCTGTCGCTTTATATACCTGCGCCTGGCTTGCCTGGCTATAGACCGCCATTGTCCTCGCTCACTTTCTTATCTCTGCTCTGGATTGTCTTCCTGGCGCTCAGCGCCGATCTCCCTGTATGCTGGGCGGCTCCACGCCTGGGGCAAACAGAGCGCCACCCGCCAGCGCGGGCGCAGGAGCGGGACGACCACGTATCCCCAACATGCGGCGCCACCAGCTTCCCTCGCGTAGCGCGGGATCGATATTTGCCGCGTTGAACTTGCGCTCGATGTACGCCTGAACGAAGCCCCAGACGGTGGTCATCGCCAGATACCAGATTGAGGCGGTGACCAGCAATTCGAGCGTGCGGAACGAGAAATCGCCAATGGCTTTGGCGGCGCCAAGCAGATCATAGACGCCAATAACGTAGACGAGCGAGGTCGTCTTCAACATATTGTTGAACTCATTGCCAAGCGGCGGAATGATCACACGCATCGCCTGAGGAAGCACAATGCGCCGCATGCCCTGGGCGTAGGTCATGCCAAGTGACTTTGCTGCCTCCATCTGACCAATATCAATCGAGTCAATACCCGCGCGTACAATCTCTGCCATGTAAGCGCCCTCATTGAGGGAAAGAGCGACCAGCCCCGCAAGCATTGCATCTGTATAGATGCTGACGAAACCGAGCTGAGTGAAAATATCTAGATTGCGCAACGGGTTCGAAAGGCCCAGATAGGGGAGGGCGTTATAAGCAAAGAGAATTTGTACCAGAAGCGGCGTCCCTCGGAAGAACCAAATATAGGCCTCAGCCAACCAGCGGAAGGGGACAAAACGTGATCTGCGCAAGAAGTAGAGCGCAAGTCCTATGAGCGTCCCGGCAAGCTGTGACACGACTGCAAGGGAGATAGTAATGATGACGCCCTGTAAAATAAGGCGCGCAAAGAGTGAATTGACAGCGATATGCCAATTGAAATACTTGAGAAATGAGGCGATTGGGTTCATCGCTGCCCCCCTCTGTATAACTAGGCGATTGATGTTCATGTGACCTGGCGCCCTCTCATCTAGCGCGTTCCCCTTCCCCCTTTGAGAAAGGGGAACCGCTTGAGCGAGAGAGAGGGTCTTAGGAAAGCGGTGGATACGCTCCGTTGAGCTGTCCCCAGTGTTGAAGAATCTTCTTGTAGGTGCCATCGCTACGCATCGCGGCAAGTGCGTTCTTGATGGCGGTCTCCAGCGCAGGATTGTCTTTGCGCATCACGATGCCCTCAGGCGAGGGCGCCACCGTCACCGGGCCAGCAACCAATGCGCTGGAATTTAGGCTGGCGTAGTAGCCTGTCACCGGCGAGTCCTGATAGCTGCCAACGGCGTTGCCATTGATGACCTGCTGCACTACAGTCGTTTGATCGGTAAAGTGCAGCTCTTTGATCTTATTATTCTTGCAGACAGGCGCCTGACCCGACTGGCCATTGCCTGTGCCGTTGGCGTCCTCGATCTCACCCTGCTCGACCGTGCCATCTTGCACGGCAATGGGCT
The DNA here is from genome assembly GCA_021324535.1 of Pseudomonadota bacterium. Classification (GTDB taxonomy): domain Bacteria; phylum Chloroflexota; class Ktedonobacteria; order Ktedonobacterales; family JADMIN01; genus JAJPIU01. The sequence continues at coordinate 10,847 of JAJPIU010000112.1, read as the reverse complement.
TGCCACACATACTGGCAAAATTGCTGGTCAGATGCCCCGGGTTGCCAACCGGAATCAGCAGCGACTCGCCTGCCTGGAAGTAGGGGATCATATCCACCACCTTCTGGCGAGCGGGGTTGATCGTGAACGACGAGATCGACAGGTCATAGGGCTGCTGGCCCAGCGGTGGTCCGGACAGAGTGCTGATGATCGAGTCGAAACTGGCCTTGTCAATCACGGTGGTCAGGCAGAGGCGGTTCCCCAACTCCTTTGCAATGTCTATGTCATAGCCAATGAAGTTCGTTGGGTTCGTCGGGTCTGGGTACTCGGCAGGCGCGTAAGTGGTATCAACGGCGAAGTTCAATTTGCCGCTTTGCACCAGATGCCACGATGCGACAGTGCTTGCTGATGGACAGTTCGTGCGCGAACCCGAAGTTGAGCTGGAGCCACTGCCGCAGCCCGACAGCAGCATCAAGATGACGGCTCCCGCCATCGCCAAGAAGAGTGTGCTGGCGGGTTTGCCATGCCTGGGCGTCACCGCGCCCCTGGATGATGAAGCCATGCGTTCCCAGTGCTGCATGAATGTTCCCCCTAGATACGAACAATACAGGAAAGCCAAGCCCCTCCCAAAAGGCCAAACGTTCAGGGATGCGCATCCTCTGCGGTGCGCTCGTCCCCTTTCGTAGGATATACGTCGCGTTTGACCAATCTCTGGCGCAAATTTTGGATCGAGACTTGTGAACTGATGATAGGCAATCACAAGGCAGTTGTCAAGAGGTTAAGTGCGATCCTCATCCAGTCGCGCGCCGTTTGTGGCTGCCACCTCCGCATAGAAACGCCCGCTGTCTTTGACGATGCGCCGCTGCGTGGGATAGTCGGTATAGACGATGCCAAAGCGCGGCTCGAAGCCGCGCGCCCACTCAAAGTTATCCAGAAACGACCATACGAGGTAGCCACGCACCGGAACGCCCGCCGCGATGGCGCGCCGTGTCGCCAGCAGGTGATCGCGCAGGAATGCCACACGCCGGGGATCGTGTACCTGCCCATCGGCATCGAGCGTATCGGGGAAGGCGGCGCCGTTCTCCGTGATGTAGATCATCGGGGGATGGTATTCGCGCTGCACACGCATCAGCAGTTCTTCTAGACCCTGCGGATAGACCTCCCACCCCATCACGGTCAGCTCCTCCGGCGGGACGGGGGGCGAGCCATAGGCGGGTAACAGTCCAGCGTTGGGATCGGCGTGGGCAAGCATGCGCATGTAGTAATTGAAGCCCAGGAAGTCGGTCTCGCCATTGATGATTGCCAGATCACCGGAGCGGAAGAGCGCGTCGGGGTCGGCGTTGGCCGCCGTCAGGCTGGGGTCAAGGATGTCGGACGGGTATTCGCCGCGCAAGACGGGATCGAGGAACAAGCGATTGGCCAGACCATCCAGTCGTTGCGCCGCCTCCACATCTTCGGCGTGGTCGCTGGCCGGTTCGGCGAGCGTCAGGTTCAGCGTAATGCCGACCTCCACCTGGGAGCCGACCTCCGCGCGGATGGCCTGAAGCGCCAGCCCATGCGCCAGCAGGAGGTGATGCGCCACAGGTAGGGCAAGCGCCTCGTTGCGCTGGCCGGGCGCGTGTATACCATTGATGTAGCCCTCCAGAACGATGGTCATCGGCTCGTTGATGGTGATCCAGTGGCCCACGCGGTCGCCCAGGCGCTTCGCCATCGTCTGGGCGAAGTCAGCGAAGGCGCTGGCGGTATCGCGATTGAGCCAGCCGCCGCGATCTTCGAGCGCCTGCGGCAAGTCCCAGTGGTAAAGCGTCATGAAGGGGGCGATCCCCCTCGCAAGCATGCCGTCCACAAGCCGGTCGTAGAAGTCCAGACCGGCAAGATTGAGCTCGCCGTAGCCGTCGGGATAGACGCGCGGCCAGGCGGCGGAGAAGCGATAAGCGTTCAGGTTCAGGCGCGCCATCAGGTCGAGATCTTCCTGCCAGCGGTGGTAGTGATCGCAGGCGACATCCCCAGTCGCGCCGCCAGCGATCTTGCCGGGGGTGTGGGCGAAGCGATCCCAGATGGATTCGCCCTTGCCATCCTCACGCGCTGCGCCTTCGATCTGATAGGCTGCCGTCGCCGTGCCCCAGAAGAAGCCCACCGGAAAGCCGCCCGCCGAGAGGAGCACGTTGCCATGCCGCCGCCCCACGTAAGGCGCATCACCCGACTGTCCGTTACGCTCGCTCTGCTTGTTCTGCTCGTCCGCCACAAGTCTCTCCCCTCTATCACGGTTCTTCCCGTGCTTTTCACGCTGTGTGAGGCATTATATCTTATCGCGCCGCTCGCCATGAATGTTATGATCACTCATCAACCGTTCGCTGATGAACAACAGGAACGGCGCGAACATCGCCAGGGTGAGTAGCCCACTCACCATGAAGACCGCCGGAACGCCAAATACCAGCGCGATTCCTCCCGCCATCACCGGCCCCAGGGCCTCTGCGCCGAAGCTGAGGAAGCGATAGGCCGCCGTCACGCGCCCCTGCAACTCCGGCGGGACAATGCGCTGCTGCGACGAGAGCACCGTGGCGCATCAACCGCAGCACCATGCGGCAGCCTGTGTTTTCTCGTTTTGCGCTATAGTCTCTCCATAGAGATAGAAAAAGACACAACGTTATACATTATCTCTAGCCCGCGAAGGCGGGCTTCGTGGCGTAGCCCTTAGGCGCGGTTTTAACCGCCCGTCGTCACGCGGGTTTTAACCGTCCGCCGTCACGCGGGTTCACCCGCCGCCTTCGCTTGCCTTCACCCATCCGCCCTTCGTGGCATACTACCCAGGAGGACATCCATGCCGGAAGCCTATATCATAGACGCCATTCGCACGCCGGTGGGGCGGCGCAACGGCGGCTTCACCAACACCCATCCTGTGGATCTCGGCGCCCATGTGATCAAGACGCTGGTGGCGCGCGTCGGCGTTGATCCGGCAGCCATTGACGACGTGATCTTCGGCTGCCTGGATACTATTGGTTCGCAGGCGGGCGACATCGCGCGCAACTGCGCCCTGGCCGCCGGTCTGCCCGAAACGGTTCCGGGCGTCACGGTTGATCGCCAGTGTGGCTCCTCGCAGCAGGCGGTACACTTCGCGGCCCAGGCCGTGATGAGCGGCACGGCTGACCTGATCATCGCGGGCGGCGTGCAGAAGATGACCCAGTTCCCCATCCTCAGCTCGTTCCTTGCGGGCAAGCCCTATGGCGCCACTGATCCGTGGTCTGGCTCCAAAGGCTGGAAGGAACGCTATGGCCCACAGGAAATCTCGCAGTTTCGCGGCGCAGAGATGATCGCCGAGCAGTGGGGCTTCTCACGCGAGGATATGGAAGCCTTCGCGCTGGAAAGCCATCGGCGGGCGGTCGCTGCGCAGCGGGAGGGGCGTTTCGAGAGCCAGCTTGCGCCGCTGGATGGCGTGACCGCCGACGAGGGGCCGCGCGCCGATACCTCGCTCGAAAAGATGGCGCAGCTTCCTCCCCTTTCGCCAGGGGGACGGCTCACCGCCGCCGTCTCCAGCCAGATCTCGGATGGTTCGGCTGCCCTGCTGATTGCTTCGGAGGAGGCGGTGCGCACACATCACCTGACGCCGCGCGCCCGCATCCACCAGATGACCGTGCTGGGCGCCGATCCGGTGATTATGCTGACCGCGCCGATTCCGGCCACCCGCCGCGCGCTCGAAAAAGCCCAGCTCTCGCTTGACGACATCGCGCGTGTAGAGATCAACGAGGCGTTTGCCAGCGTGCCGATGGCCTGGATGTCAGACCTGCATGCTGACCACACGCGGGTCAACGTCAACGGTGGGGCCATCGCGCTTGGGCATCCGCTGGGCGCGACGGGGGCGCGGCTGATGACGACGCTGCTCTATGAGTTGGAGCGCACACAGGGGCGCTATGGCTTGCAGACGATGTGCGAAGGTGGCGGCCAAGCCAATGTCACCATCATCGAGCGGCTGGGATAACGTTCCAGGACGCATTGGAAAAATTGGTGTACGCTTTTCCGGCTCCTGCGCGACCGGTAGATAGAGAGACCGCCTGATTCAGAAGGAGCCTCGCGGAGATGCCTGCGCCAAACATTCAGTACACCACCACGCCAGCCGCGCCCGAACAGCCTCCGACAACAGAGGCGCTGAGCGAGAGCCACCCGCGCCCGACCGCAGCGACGCTAGCCAGCGAGATCGAATCATTGCTGGCCAATGCGCGTCCACGGCTGGTGCGGCTGGCGTGTTTGCGTGGCCTCGCGCCCGACGCCGCAGAGGATGTCGCTCAGGAGACACTACTGATTGCCTGGCGCTCGCTCGACCGGCTCCGCCAGCCCGAACGGTTCGACGCCTGGCTGGATGGCGTTTGTCGCAACCTGTGCCGTCGCTATGCCCGCGTCCGGCGTGATGAGCAGGCGTGCATCGTCGCCGCTGGCGAGCCGCAGTATGATGACCAAGAGCCGGATGCAGACTTCGCGCCTGGCGCCGACAGCCAATCGTTCGCATCCGGCGACGACTTTGATACGCTGACCGCCGATCTCTCGCGCCAGGAGCTTGCGACCCTGCTTGACCGCGCGCTGGGCCAGCTTTCGCCTGGGGCGCGCTCTGCCATCGAGGGCTACTATCTGCTGGGCGAATCGCAGCGCGAGGCGGCGCTACGCCTGGGACTGACGGTGAACGCGCTTGAAACGCGCCTCAGCCGCGCTCGCCAGGAGCTACGCCGCATTCTCAGTGGGCCGCTCCGCGACGAGGCGCTGGCGTTCGATATTGCGGTAGATGACGAGGCGGCGCAGGGCTGGCGCACGACGCGGCTCTGGTGTCACCTCTGTGGCAAACACCACCTGATGGGGCGCATAGAAGAAACCCCGCAAGGCACAAGCGTCACATCTTTCTGCCCGGACTGTCGGAGGCGCTACGGAGTCATCGAAATGCGAAGCGATCCCTCACCGCTGCTCGATGGCATGCGCTCATTCCGCCCCGCGATCAACCGCATCATCAGGTTGTTTGCGCCCCAGGCGCTGCAAGTGTTGCGCGAGGCGAAGCCATGTCCGGGCTGTAGGGGCCTCATGCGGACAAGCGTCGTCTCGGGGCAAGAACTCTCACACTGGCGAACCGGCGGCTTTCACCCTACGCTCTATTATCTCGTGGTGGAATGCGCCTCCTGCGGCCAGGGGTTCGCCGGATCAGCCTTCATCGCAGGATGGGAGCATCCGTCGGTGCGCGCGTTTCTGACCCGCACGCATTGGACGATTGAGCGCAACGAGCCGACCAGCTACCAGAACGGCGAGGCGCTGCAAAGCACATTTCGCGATCACGCGACCGGCGAACGGCTGACGCTCTTCTCGCATCCGGCCAACCTCACGGCGCTTGCGACCACTGACGCATAGCAACCTAAACTTCTTTCATATATACATTGACTTTTCAACACACGACTGTGTATCATTGATTAACCGACCCGATAGTATGTTATAAAGTTCATCCTCGTGTCGTAAAAGTACCCCTAGTCAAAGGACGCCAGCATGATCGATCCGTCTAGCGAGACCCAAACGACAACCTCCGACGAAGCTGATGGCGCTGTCAGTATAGCCAGTATAGCCAGTGTTGCGCCTGTTATTGAGACGCCTTTGACACCCGACGCCACAGATGCAGCAGCCATTGCGGAGACGGTAGCCCGGCCGCTCAGCAATCCTGTGGCGACGCTGCTTGCGCCGCTACGCCATCGCAATTTTTCGCTGCTCTTCGCTGGACAACTGATCTCAGTGATCGGCGATATGTTCTATAGCGTCGCGTTGCCCTGGTATATGCTGACGAGGGGCGGTGGCCCGGCCAACCTGGGCCTCGTGCTCACGGCGTATGGCATCCCGTTGATGGTGACATCATTGCTGGGCGGCTGGCTGAGCGACAGGTTTCGTCCGCGCCGGGTGATGCTCGCCTCCGACGCCATACGCATGCTGATCGTCGGGGCTATTGCGGCGGCGATCTTCCAGGGGCACGCCACGCTGGTGTTGCTGGCGGCGCTCTCCGCCACGCTTGGCGCCTTCGATGGCGTTTTCCTACCAGCCTCCTCTGCCATCACGCCGGATGTGCTGCCTGACGAGGAGCTACAGGCAGGCAACTCGCTCTCCTACGTGTGGAATCAGGCGGCGCGGCTGCTAGGGCCAGCCCTGGCAGGTCTGATCGTCGCGCGGTTCGCGCCGGGCTGGGCGCTGGCAATTGACGCCGCCACCTTCGGAGTCTCGACGATCACCCTTGCGCTGATGCGTCCGCGCCGCACAAAGACTGCGCGAACTGGCGCAGACCAGGGCAGAGAGACAGCGCCAGTGACAACCGGCGCTGCGGCTTCCGATACTACGCCGCCGGTCACGTTTGGGCGCTATCTGCTTGGCTCGCGGCTGCTTCAGGTGTTGTTTGTGATCACCCTGGTCGGCAACTTCATCAACGGCCTGGCCGAGGTAGCGATCCCCTCGCTGGCCCATCTCACCCTGCATACCGACGCGACCGGCTTTGGCGCGCTGCTGGTGGCGATGGGCGCCGGGTCGCTGGTAGGCGCGATCCTGGCCGGTATGCTCAAAGGACGCGCGCAACGTGGCATCGTCGCCGTCTGGTTCTTTACTATCCAATCATTCTTCATCGTTGGAGTGGGGCTGGCGACCTCGCTCTGGTTCGCTGTTGGCAGTATGGCGCTGTTTGGCCTGTTCAACGGGCTGGGCAACGTCTCGTTCGTGACGCTGGTGCAGCGCAAACTGCCGCGCCATCTGCTGGGGCGCATCATGGGCGTTTTTGGCTTCACCAACTTCGCGCTCTACCCCATCTCCGTCGCGGTGAGCGGTTTCGCTGTGGCGCGCTATGGGCCTGGGCCGGTGATCATCGCTGGCGCGATTGTGACGCTGGCTGCCATCTCGATGGGCTTCGTCTCGCGCGAGGTACGCGAATTGTAACCACCTGTGCAAACACGCGCTGCCAATCGAAATCAGCGCCAATCGGCTTGGTGGTCGGGTCGCCCTCCGGGCGTTGCGCAGTGGGCAGGAAGAAATCATCCATCTGGACAATCGTCGCCGGTGGAAGCGCGTTGCACAACGCGCGTGTAAAGACGCTTTTGCCTGAACCACTCGGGGCGTCAATGCCTATAAGCAATGTCGCATGTCTCTTCGGACGTGTGAGAAGCTGGTTGCGCAATTGCTCAAATCGTTCTATGCGCTTGTTCATGCTTTACATCGTACAACAGCGCCAATACTCGCTGCTGATTGGCTCGGCGTTGCCCTCTGCCGATGGTGTTGGTGTCGCTGGACCCAGCGCCGTGCGGTCGGCGATGCCCAGCGCCGTGTAGGCCCCATCGCTGTTCTTGCTGACGGCAATAATAACCTCATCGCCAACGTGTAGCGTGCTGAACGATTGGCCTGTGCGATAGATCGTTGTGGAGGTGATGGTGACGGTGACGGAGCCTTGCTTCTTCGTCTGCACGGTCAGCGTCATGCCGGAGATGGCTGTGATCTGCCCCGCGATGGTGGGCGGCACAATCGCGATACGGCGGGCGGTGATGGTATTCCCCTGCCTCTTGCCCACCACGCGGATTCTTGTTCCGGCGGTGATCTCGCTGAGCGTGGCCGGTTGGTCGAGCAGGGTGATCGTTGTGGTGGGCGTCACATTGATCGTCACCGTCGTTCCATCGGCGCCTGTCGCGGTGATGGTGTTCCCGCTGACCGCCGTCACCTTATAGACCGGCGCGGTATGCTTAGGGGCAGGCGTCGCCGTTGGCGCAGGGGTTGCGGTGGCCTGCGCGGTGGGCGTTCCTGCTCCCTGCGCTGCGTCAACCGCCCAGGCGACCCCGCCCAGCAGCGCCAACGCTACCACGACGGCAAGGCCGATCAGCAGCCAGCGTCGCCCACCCCAGCCGCCTCCGCGTGAGCCACGTCCTCCCTGACCACCATTCGGCCCCTGTGGAACACCCGATGTGGCCGACCCATAGGGGGGATAGGGAGCGTATATCGAGCCGCCCGGCGGTGTGGGCTGATTGGCGTAGGGAAGCGCGTCGGTTGGCTGCGCATCGGTGTAGCCGGGCTGACCAGGTTGGCTGGTATAGTAGCCTGATTGGCTGTAGTCGGGCAATCCCTCGTTGTCGGGGTTGGGTGTGTTGTCGTTCATGCGGGTTCTCCTTGTTCTCCTTCTGGCGCTGGCATGCGCATGGCGCACACCAATGGGCAGGCGCTTACAACATCAATGAGTGTAGCGCCCACGCCTGAAGAGTTACGGTGAATCCGCTAAGAAATCGCTGAGAGATTGCCAAAGCCCGTTCTACGCGCTATGCGCCGCCGTAGACCGCAGGCTTCAAGACGCCGATATAGGGCAGGTTGCGATAGTGCTGCGCGTAGTCAAGTCCATAGCCCACCACGAAGCGATCAGGCACATGGAAGCCGACATACGCCGCCTCGACACGCTCGTTTGGCGCGATGTCCGGGCGATCCTTCACCAGGAGGGCGCAGACCCGCAGGCTGGCGGGCGCGCGGGTAGCCAGCAGATCAAGCAGGCTGCGTAGCGTCAGGCCGGTGTCTATGATGTCCTCGACGATCACCACATGCCGCCCCTCGATGGACGCCTCGACATCCTTTTCAATCTTCACGACGCCGCTCGATTGTGTCGCGTCACCATAGCTGGTGGCGACGATGGTGTCAATCTCCAGCGGCAAGGGAATCTGGCGGGCGAGGTCGGCCAGGAAGATCAGCGAACCGCGCAGAATGCCCAGCAGCACCAGGTCTTTGCCTGCGTAGTCGCGCGTGAGAGCCGCCCCAAGCTCGGCGACGCGCGCACGTATCGCCTGCTCGTCAATCAGTATCTCTTCAATGTCGTCACGCATGGGCGCGCTCCCTTTTCTCTTGTTTTCCACGTTTCCGCTTATCCGCCTTGACACTCTGTATGCTCTGCTTTCCTCTCTCCCGCAAGGCCGGGGAGGGGTCAGGGGTGGGGGACAGCGGCTCACATTGCAGCGCCACCACCTGCGCCGTATCTGGGGTCAGCCGTACACGCTCGTCTATGCGCTGCGTCGCCACCCAGACGATGTGCGCCGGGCCAAGCACAATAGGCAGCCGCGTCCGCATCTCGCGGGGAACTTTGGCGTCGGCAAAGTAGTCTTGCAGCTTCTTCTCCTGCTTCATCCCCAGCGGCATGAAGCGATCCCCCGCTTGCCAGCGCCGCACTCGCAACGGCCCCTGCCCAATCGCATCCGCATCCATATAGACACGAAGCTCCGCATGCGGCAATTGCGCCGCCGTGCCCGCTCGTGCGATGGGCGGCAATGAGGGTACGGGCGGCAGCGCATCATCGGCGGCTGACGTGGCGCCTTCGAGTCCGGCGGGCAGATCGAGCCGCGCGGCGCGCACCCGCCAGCCCAATGACGGAAGCTCCAACACGCCAGGGATGTGTAGCTCCCATGTTTCTCTATCCCCTTCATCCCTGGCGCTGGCAGGCGTCAGTGTGTCCGCTGTGGGCGCATCACGATCACGCTTCGCAAGGGTCAGCATATCCGCTGTACGAGAGGCGCGCACGCCGCCCGGTAGATCAAGCGCGTCGCCAACGTCGCCCTCCACTGCCAGCCGTTCCAGCAAGGCGATGTGCCGCGCCGCGAGTTCGCGCTCGCCCTTGTGTGATGACAACCCTCTGCCCGCCCGCCGCAGCAGCCGACGCCGTAGCGCCAGCGGCTGCGCCAGCAATGCGCCTAGCGCGAAGCTGATACGCTGTGGCTGGCTCTCTCCATCTATCGGCGTTTCTTGCGGGATGACGGTCTGCGCCCAGGCGGCGTCGGTCTGCACTTCAAGATACGCCTCGTCGGCGGCGATCAGGTCGGCGTTGCGGGCGAGCGCCTGGCGCAGGTTGGGGTTGTACGTTTCCAGGTGGGGGAGTGTATCGAGGCGGATGCGGTTACGTGTGAAGCGGCGGTCGCTGTTCGTGAGGTCTTCGCGCGGCTGCCAGCCCCGCGCAGCGCAATAGGCAAGCGTCTGGCTGTGCGTCACGGTCAGCAGCGGGCGAACGAGATCGCCCTCGACGGGACGCATCCCCGCCAGTCCGGCCAGCCCTGCGCCGCGCAGCCAGTTGAGCAGCACCGTCTCGGCCTGATCGTCGAGCGTATGCCCCAGGCAGAGATATTGCGCGCCGACCTCGGCGGCCACCTCGCGCAGGAAGGCGTAGCGCAGACGGCGCGCGGCGTCTTCGAGCGAGCGATGTTCTCGCCGGGCCAGCGCGTGGGTATCGCCCTGGCCGACGACGCAGCGCACACCCTGCTCCGCCGCGAAATCGGCCACCCACCGCGCATCCGCCTGGCCTGCCGCGCCACGCAACCCATGCTCAAACGTGGCGACGACGATCTCCCCCGGCGCCTGCGGATGGCTCTGTGCGCACAACGCCAGCAATGCTCCCAACAGCGAGAGCGAGTCGGCTCCGCCGGAGACCGCCACCACCACCGGCTCGCCTGCGAACGGCTGATACATCGCCAGCATCGCGGCGACCCGCCGTTCAAGCGATGTGGTCGATGCGATAGGCGGGATTGCCTCGGCTGGCGTCGCTTCGGGCGTGGGCGTCCGCTGGGGTGGGCGGCGGCGCTGACTCACAGGCGCTCTCCCTCCGATGGGTTGTATCATTTGGTGGTGTTGTGGCGTATGGGGGCATTATATCACGTGCGAAAGCGGGCGCGAGGGGGCGGCGCTACGCGATATTCCATTGCCCATGTGCTATACTTCACCTCACACCATACATCACCATACGACGCGATCCCTACCCGCCAGCAGAAGGAGCGCCCTCCACATGCCGCAGCCTGCCATCAGCGCCAAGAGCAAAGCCGTCCGCGAGTATTACGAGGGATTGCGCGAGTACGCCGCGCAGGGCG
>JAJPIU010000218.1 GCA_021324535.1 Pseudomonadota bacterium | reverse complement strand
GTACGTGCTAGGTACGTGCTAGGACGGGTACACTGGCGCGCCACTGCGCCAGTCCCGCCGCGATCTGTTGTCAATCGTCGCCATCAGCGGTCATTTGGAAAGGCTTTGCTTTCCATTTTAGCAGAAAGTACACGCGCGTGCGCGCTGAGCCGACAAAGTCAGGCAAACATGCGCTCCTTATCTTTCCTTATCTTGACGAACATAGCGCCAAAAAAGGTATGCTGTCCACATGGGAGCCATGTGCGGCGCATCAGGGGCGCCTGTGAACAACCTCACACTTTGTGCTACTCGATGATATTGTTCTGTCCGGTTGGCGCCTGAAATGCGCACTTGATGTACGTGCCATTGGCTCTTTGTAGGCGCTCAGGAGGGGGATTCATGAACGCTGCAAGAAACCTGGGGCTGTATCCCACAGGGGTACCGCGCCTGGACGATGTGCTTGGAGGGGGGCTGCCTTCAGGCTCACTGGCGCTGATTATGGGGCCACCAGGCAGTGGCAAGACCACGCTGGCCAACCAGATGGCGTTCGCCGCAGCCCGCGCCGGTCGCAAGGCAATCGTCTTTACCGCGCTTTCCGAGCCGACCACCAAGCTCATTGAGCACCTTCGCAATTTTGAGTTTTTCGACAACGACCTGATCGGCGACCAGTTGCAATTTCTCAGCCTGCAACAGTTTCTTTCCGCTGGCCTCCCTGCGACCGCCGACGAATTGATCGCCGCAGTACGATCTGCCCAGGCGGAGTTCGTCACGCTGGATGGCTTTCGCGGGGTACGTGGGGCAGAGGCCGCGCCCCAACAGGCGCGCCAGTTTCTCTATGACATTGGCGCTACTCTCAGTCTACATGGAGCAACCGCGCTGATCACCAGCGAGGCCAACCCGCGCGATCCGGCGTTCTATCCCGAAACGACGACCGCCGATGTGATCATTGGGCTGTATTATTCACTCATTGGCATGCGCGAACGCCGGAGCATCGAGATCACCAAGATGCGCGGAATGTCGCCGATGCTGGGGATACATGGCTTCGTTTTGGATCAAACCGGCCTGACAGTCTATCCACGTGTCGAGGCGCAGGCGCTCATCGAGCAGAGCAGGGGTGGCTTGTTCTCTGGCAGGGCTGGCGCGAAGCAAAGCGAAAAGCAAAGCGAAGCCCTCACGCCGCCAGCCGGATTTGGACTCAGCGAACTCGATGCGCTGCTCGATGGTGGCCTGACTCGCCAGACGGCGGCGCTGCTGGAAGGTTCGCTGGGCGCAGGGAAAACCTTGCTGGCGTTGCAATTTGCTCTGACGGGTATACAGAACAACGAGCCTGCTATCTATCTGAGCTTTCGTGAGACTGCCGATCAATTGCTACGCATGGCCGACGCCTTTAGCTTTGGCGCTCAAATGCGCGAAGCCCTGACTGATGATGGGCTGCTGAAGCTGGTACACTGGCTGCCCGTCGAGCTTGATCCCGATCAGGTAACGGTGACGCTGCTCGATATGATCGAGCGTACCAGCGCGCGGAGGTTAGTGATCGATAGTGTCGGAGAGTTGGCACGCTGTGTGGTAGAGAGTAGTAATAGTGGGAGTGGGCGTGTTCCCAACTACCTTGCGGCGCTGCTCACTGTTTTGCGTGCGCGTGGGGTGACAACGCTTTTCGTGAAAGAGATACGTCCCACGCTGACCGCCACGCCCTATAGCAGCGGCGTCGCCAGCGAGAACGACGCGCCCGACCACATTTACGGGTTGGATTGGGCAGGCGGCCCCGATCCGCTGGCGACCCACGTAGAAAATGTGATACGTGTACAGCAAGCGTTCGCCAATGGGCAGCGGCTGCGCACCATCGCCATTGTGAAATCGCGCTTTACTGCCCATGATGAGCGGCCACGCGAGTTTGTGATCTCGCCGCCAGATGGATTGATCGTCTTGCCGGGCGCTTCGTCTCAGCAGAGCTGAGCAGCGTCGCTTGGCGACTGGTGTTCAGCGCCAAAGGATATGGCAGGAGGGTCAGGAAATCGTATGAAAGGTATGGTAGAGGAACTCGCGTACTCCGTTGGGCAGGTAAAGCAAGAGCAAAGGACAGGAGCTATGGGCACACCGCATGTAGAGCATAGCTCCCCTGCAGTTGACCCGTTTCTCGTACTCATCCTGGATGACGACGAGCCAATCACCGAGACGCTCGCCTATGTGGTGGCCGACGAAGGGTATACCCCACAAGTCGCCTTGCAGGGGAGGCGCGCGCTTGAACTGATGGATGAGGCATGGCCCGCGCTGGTGTTCACCGACTATATGATGCCGCAGATGAATGGCGCCCAATTCATTGCGGCGCTTCGGGCAATGGCGGCAAACTATGGGCTGGCCCCACCACCGTGCATCCTGATGACGGCGGCAGGGGTGCGGCCTGCGCAGGCGGCTGAGGCGGATGAAATCTTGCCAAAGCCGTTCGACCTCGAAAGGATTCACACCCTGCTCCATCAGTATTTGCCGCCACCGCCTGCGCAAGAATGAGCCTGAGCCTTGCTCGCCCACTCAACCTGCCCATTTGTCCTACCACGCCAGATGTAGCCACTCTGGCGTGGTTTTATCGTCTTTCTGCTGCTTTTCTTATACACCCTGGCGGAATTTCACCGGCAAATTGGTTGTTCTCATCCACCGCTCTCCCATAGCCTCCCTATTTTTCTTTATAGCCGCTCCACCGGCTGCCTGCGTCAGCATAGCGCGTTTCTGGCAGTATGGTATACTTGCCGCGTGCTGTAGCTACCTGGCTACGACACAAGCATGACCCGATGGAGAACGAACCGTCTGTTTCAGAATTCAGTAAGGGGCAAACGAAAGCATGTCATTTGGAAAGACATGGAAAAAGCGAGCCGTGGTCATTGGCTCGACGACTGGGGGACTGATCGCGCTTGTGGCGCTGACCCTGGGATTGGCTTTTTCCGGCATACTGGCGCATGCGCAAACGGCCAACTTTCATGGCAAAGCGCGTTTCGATACCGTAGGCATAGGAGCAAACGGGCCGGACAACGCAAAGTATGCGACGAAGCTCATCAACGATCCGAGCGCCTTCAATACCATTCCCTACTGGGGATCGGCATTCGCCAAGGGTTCGACCACCTATCCCTATTCGATGGTTGGCACAAACCCTGCACGCGGCGGCTACACGACAAACATCACAACTGAGATCATCCCGGTCAAGGTTGTGCTGAACGGGACGACGCTCGATGGAAACTCAAAAGTGAAGGCCACGGCCAGCTCGCCGTTGTTCCTGAACGCGAACTATGCCCAGGGCCGCACCCAGTATGGCGATGCTACCCAGCGAGCCGAGTGGTGGCACTACGCTGGCAGCGAGAACTACCATGTGTTGCTGAAGTATCCGGCTGTCGAATCCACCCTGACGGTCAACGTGCCGTCGTATCATGGGACGATTGAGCATACCCAGTCCGGCGCGACGATTGCCCTGGTTGACGAGAACTGGTGGTATAACATCATCGTTGACAACCTGCTGGGCCGCCATACGCCGGATAACGTCTTCGCGATCTTCCTGACCTACAACGTCCTCTTGTATTCGGGAAACACCAGCAACTGCTGCACGCTGGGCTATCACAGCGCCTGGTTTACTCCCAACGGGAGTACGTACAACGTCAATACCTACGCTTGGGGATCGTATCTCGATTCGGGCATCTACACGTCACCGGTCATCGAGGACATCAATGGGCTGAGCCACGAGGTCGCCGAGTGGTTGAACGATCCGTTCGTCTCGAACGTTGTGCCGAACTGGTATGTCCCCAGCGAGCCGCAGTACGGTTGCTCGAATCTGCTCGAAGTTGGCGATCCGCTGGTGGGCGTCTCGTTCACTGTCATCACTGCGGGGGGTACGTATCATCCGCAGGATATAGCGTTCTTCTCGTGGTTTGCGCGCCAGTCGCCGTCCATCGGCTATGATGGCCGCTTCACCTACCTGGGAACCTTTGGCAGCTATTCGCCTTCCTGCTAGACAGGCTCTCCGCAAAGGGAAGTACACGCCACAGCCGCTACAGTGGTCGCCAAACAGTCTCCACTGTGGCGGCTTTCTTCGTGTAGACGAGTTATTAAGCGATGGGTTGTCCGTTACTGTCTGAAACCAGGCGCCGTGGCCTGGAACGTGCAACGCACATTGGCCAGCGTGTCCCAACTTTGGCATGAACAACCCAATACGCAAAATTGGGGGATTGCGCCTTTGCCGACTGCATGTTATACTTGTTTCGTTCATAGCCGCCTGGCTGTGACACTGTTGGAAATCCGCCACTCGGCGGGCGTGGTGTGCGGTTGTGGGGGATGGCGCCAAATAGCCACTAGCTAGTTAGGAAGCGCGCTGTCATGCCTGTCACACCTCTTTTGTCCTATCTTCTCTTTTAAGAAGGGGCACACACAGAAGATGCTGAAACGATCCTTCTGGACAAAGCGAGCCGTGATCGTCGCCTCGTCGGTTGCGGCGCTCGTCGGCGTTGTGGCGCTGACCCTTGCGCTGGTGATCCCAGGCCTGGCGCATGCGCAGACGATTCCCTATGTCAGTAAACTGACCCCCCGCTTTGTGAACGCGAGCAATTTCTCGAAACTCGCGGGGAATTCCAAGTATGCGAACGAACTGCTCAAAGATCCCACCCGCTTCAACTCGGTGCCATTCTGGGGGTCGTCGTTCTCCTATGGTGGAACCACCTATCCGTATACGATGGTAGGCGCCAACCCCGCCTATGGTACCACGACCACCATCACCACGGAGATCATTCCCGTACGTGTTGTGCTCGACAACACAACATTTGATGGCATTACGAAAGTCGGAGCAACGGCCAACTCGCCATTGTTCCTGAACTCGAACTATGCCCAGGGCCGCACGCAGTACGGCGACGCGATCCAGCGCGCCAACTGGTGGCAGTATGCCGGTCACAACAACTACCATGTGCTGTTGAAGTATCCGGCTGTGGAGTCCACGCTGGTTGTGAACGTGCCTTCCTATCATGGCGCGCTCTACAACACACCGGGTGGCGAGATCGCGGTGGTTGACATCAACTGGTGGTACAACGTCATTCTGGACAACCTCTATGGTCGCCACACGCCGGATAACGTCTTCCCGATCTTCCTGACCAACAACGTTCTGTTGTCAGCGGGCGATCCTAACAACCTCAACAACTGCTGCATCATTGGCTACCATGACGCGCAGTTCCAGCCGGGCAGCACGATCAACATTGACACCTATGCCTGGGGTTCCTATGTGAGCCATGGCGTCTTTGGCTCGACACCGATTGAGGACATCAACGCGCTCAGCCATGAGGTCGCCGAGTGGTTGAACGATCCGTTCACCTCGAACACCGTCCCCTACTGGTCGGTGCCAAGTGAGCCGCAGTACGGCTGCAACAACGCGCTCGAAGTCGGCGATCCGCTGGTCGGCACGGCGTTCACTGTCACCACCTCCTATGGTACCTACCATCCACAGGATGAGGCGTTCTTCGCCTGGTTTGCTCACCAGTCGCCATCACAGGCATACGCAGGGCGCTATACCTATCTTGGCACGTACACCACTCCTGCCCAAGTCTGCACTCCCGCGTAAGTCGCGTACAACGATCCTCGCTCCTTTGGCTCAGCCATTGAAATCTTCGATGGGCTGAACCATGGGCGGCGAACAAAGCCATCGCCCGTCTCTTATCATCCTGATGGAAACGGGTGATGGCTTATTGTTATATTCGATGTTATTTTCCCTATTCTTATCCGTTGTGGTGAGGTAGAAGGCTCGGTGGCCTTCATTCTGCAATACAACATGGCCAGCATGTCCCAAGTTTGGCATAAACAACGAAAAACGCCAAACTTAGGGATTGCGCCTTTGTTGTTTGCATGGTATACTTGTCGCGTTCATAGCGCCCGGCTGTGAACAGTGTGAACAGGTAACATGGAAGGCCTGCCGCTCGGCGGGCATGGGTGTGGATGCGGGGGAGAGCGCCAATCGTCAGGAAATCGCACCGTGGCGCCTGTCTCACATCTCCCTGGTTGTTGTCCTATCTTCTTAGCGTAAAGAAGGGGCAAACGTAGAGATGCTGAAACGAACTTTCTGGACGAAGCGGACGACGATCATCGCATCATCGGTGGTTGCGTTGATCGCTGTGGTGGCGCTGGCTCTTGTGGTAGTAATGCCCGGCTTGGCGCATGCACAGACCTA
This sequence comes from Pseudomonadota bacterium, assembly GCA_021324535.1. Lineage (GTDB taxonomy): Bacteria > Chloroflexota > Ktedonobacteria > Ktedonobacterales > JADMIN01 > JAJPIU01. Next base: position 13,717 of record JAJPIU010000218.1, on the reverse strand, counting down.
TCCTACTGAAAACCACCTGACCCCGCGCTTTGACGCAGTAGGCATTACTCCACACAATGCCAAGAACGCCAAGTATGCGCACGAACTGCTCACAGACCCGGCTCGTTTCAATTCGATTCCGTTCTGGAGCTCGTCGTTCTCCAATGGTGGAACCACCTATCCCTATTCGATGGTTGGTTACAACCCCGCCTATGGGATCACGAGCACGGTTCAGACGGAGATCATTCCTGTTCGCGTCGTGTTTAATAATGTCGTGTTCGATGGTCTGACGAAGGTCGGCGCGACCGCCAACTCACCGCTCTTCCTCAACTCCACCTATCCCGATGGCGTTGGCCGCACGCAGTACGGCGACGCGATCCAGCGCGCCAACTGGTGGCAGTATGCCAGCCACAACAACTACCATGTGTTGCTGAGTTACCCGGCCATCGAGTCTACGCTGGTTGTGAACGTACCTTCCTATCATGGCGCGATCTTCAACACACCGGGTGGCCAGGTCGTGGTCGTTGACATCAACTGGTGGTTCAACGTCATTCTGGACAACCTCTATGGCCGCCACACCTCACCCAATGTCTTCCCGATCTTCCTGACCAACAACGTTCTGTTGTCAGTGGGCGATCCTAACAACCCCAACAACTGCTGCATCATTGGCTACCATGACGCAGAATTCCAGCCGGGCAGCACGACCAACATTGACACCTATGCCTGGGGTTCTTATGTGAGCCACGGCGTCTTCAGCGTGCCGATTCAAGACGTGAACGCGCTCAGCCATGAGGTCGCCGAGTGGTTGAACGATCCGTTCGGCACGAACGTCGTTCCGGTCTGGTCGGTGCCAAGTGAGCCGCAGTATGGCTGCTCAAACGTCCTCGAGGTGGGCGACCCGCTGGTGGGTGTCACCTTCACCGCTTCAACCTCCTATGGCACCTACACGATGCAGGATGAAGTGTTCTTCCCCTGGTTTGCGCGCCAGTCGCCCTCGCTATCTTTTGGTGGGCGCTACACCTTCCTGGGGACGTTCAGCACCTATTCATCCTCGGCTGGCTGTTAGTGGCGCACAGCGTCTCTGACAGCGTTGCTCTCACAGGCGTTTGCGCGCATTCTGCTCTTTCCTGAAGATTGGTGATGCGCGCAATTAACTTCCCCTCTTCCCCTGGCTCATTGCAGGGGAAGAGGGGATACTTTGTGCTAGACTACGTGGTAAGCGGTTCACTACCCGAACAAGCGAATAGGCCGAAAATGGGAGGAGCCAACCACGATGGCGGAGTTTCGACCCAGACAAGATACGCTGCTCACAATTGCGCCGTTTACCTACACCTTCGCGCCCCAGCCACTCTTCCCGGATGATGTCGAGGATGTCTACGCCATCGAGGGTGGGGAGGCGATCATCTATCAGCTCCATGAGCGCGAGACGAACAAAACACGCGCCCTCAAAGTGAGTAAGCCCGGCTTTCGCAGCGCCCATATCGCGGCAGCCGCTGCGGCGCTGGCTCCTTATGCGCATCTGCCCGGCCTGCACCTTGCTCGTCGTACCTGCCTCACGCGCCAGCAATTTCCCGATCTGATCGCGCGCTTCCCCGATCTCGACTACGCGATCCTCATGCCCTGGCTGGTCGGGCGCACCTGGGCGGGTTTTCTGGCCGACCGCACGGCTAGCGAACACTACACGCCCGCGATGGCGCTTCGGCTGGCGGCGGCGCTTGGCCAGACCCTCTGGGATTTAGAGGCGCACGGCCTGGCGCACACCGACATCGCAGGTGGAAATGTGTTGATGTCGCGCGATCTGACACGGGTCGAATTGTTGGATGTCGAAGGACTCTACATGCCGGGCGGCTCGCGGCCAAGCCACATCAGCCTGGGATCGCCCGGCTATCGGCATCGCGCGCTCGATCAGCGCGGCCAATGGCGGCCCGAAGGCGACCGCTTTGCTGGGGGCGTGTTGCTCACAGAGATGCTCGTCTGGGCGGATCCGCTCGTGCGTTCACTGACGCCGCCCGAAGCGGATACCCTCTTTCGGCCCGAAGAACTTCAGGAGATCTCCTCTCAGCGCTGGGTGGCTGTGCGCGACGCCCTCTGGACGATCTGCCCGCCCCTGCTCGATCTGTTTGACCGTATGTGGGCCTCAGCGAGCCTGAGCGATTGCCCGGAACTCAGCGCATGGGCCTATGCCCTTGCTCAGGCGCGTAGCAAGTTCCCCGCATGAGGCGCAGAGAAGCATAGCCAATTAGAGTTGGAGAGCTGGAATGCTGGCGTTACGGCTTGGCTCCGTTGCGTTTTCGGGTTGATGAGGCGTTTTTGCGCTGGTTCGGGCGATCCACACGCCGAGGATAACGCGCGCCGCTTGCGGATGGCCCGGTTCCCGAAGCGGAAGGCGGTGTAGACCTGACTGTCAATTGCTCTTTCGCTCTGGTGGGACGCGCCCCGTTTGAACCGTTTGAGCCAGTTGAGACGGTTGTCTTCTTTTCCGTTGCGCCCGCCTGACCCGGTTCTTCCCTGGCTCCATTGGCGCTAGCGGCAGCGCCCTCGACGCCCATGTCTGCTTTTACAGAGCGTTCGCCATTGGCGCTGGCGATAGCAGTTTCGCCGCTGCCTTCTGTGTCTGTAGCAGCGCCTCTGCCATTTCTGGCGCTGCTTTCCTCGTTGTTCACGCTTTCCTTCGCGCCGTCCTTCCCGTTCGCGCCCGCCAGCAGATAGGTTGCGATGCGCACGCCATCAATGACCTGATAGCGCACATATTTCGGGACGACGCCCGACGACAGGCTACGCGCTTCCGAGACTGCGGCGATGATCTCATCGGGATGCAGACTGACACGCAGCCGCTGTGCGACACTCCCAGGCGTTCCCACGCGATAGATGAACTTGGCGTTCAGCCCGGCCCTTGTCGCAGCAGCGGCTGCTGAGGACAATCCTCTTTGCGCATGAATATCAAACAAATAGGGGTCGTTGACCTCAAGGAAGGCAGGAGCGCGTTGCTGTGGTTCACCAACGTACACGAAGACGACAGGCCGCCCCTGCGCAGCGCGAATCGTCGCCGCCTCCACTGCAAGATTATGTTCCTTGGAGGGAGACAGCAACGCCACCACCGCATGCGGCAGGTGAGGCAGTGGCCCACTGACCAACGGCACAGGCGAGCCTTTGCGCGCCTGATAGCGGAAGTGGACAATAGCGACGCCGACGCCTAGCACGGTCAGTCCGCCGCCAAACGCGGTCGCTAACGGCTTATTGACAAGATTCGTACACCACGCGGTGACGACCATGATAGTCGTCGCTATCCCTAGCACGAAATCAACCTCTTCCCACCAGCGGCGGAATCCCCTGGCGGCGGGCCGAGCAGCAGGAGCCGGTGTGGACGCAGGCGCTACGGACGCATACGCCTTGCCCGTCGGTGGGTTCTCAGCCACCTGATGTGGGTCAAGCCCATGGAGTTCGGGGTCGTCGAGCGCGCCGATATGCGGCGCGCCTCGCCGTTCGCGTATACGCGCCACATCCAACCCAATGCAGGTGAGCGAGAAGGCGCCGAGCAAGCCAAACGCATAGAGTTCACCAAGGATGTTGATTTGGCCGCTCGCAGCGATCAGAACCACGATAGGAATGCCCGTCGCCAGCCCGATAGCTACAAGCGGCGTGCCGCGAAACTTATCTTTGAAATCAATCATGCGGGGAAGAAAGCCCATCCGCGAGAGCGCCAGAAAGACATGATAGGCGCCGATAATTGCCGTGTTGCTGGCAAAGATCAAGAGCGCCGAGGCAACGATGGCTGTCGCTACCCCAAGAATCGTTCCCCCATAGGCGCTGCCCAGCAAAGAGATGAACTGATTGGGGTCGGGGTTGGCGATGGGATGGACGACATAACGGCGATGGGCCGGGTCGAGCAGAATCGTCGAGAACATCGTCAGGAGTGGACTGGTGATACCCACACTGATCGCCACAAACGCCAGCGCCGCCGAAACGGTTTTGCGGCGCGGAATGCGCATGACTGGCGCCAGTTGGGAAATGCTTTCCAGTCCTGAGAAGGCCAGGAACGCGCCAGCGAAGCCCGTGAGCACCGTCAGCCCGGTCAGGTGTGGCCCACTGAACATATCGCGGAAGACCTGGAAAATCTCCGGCAGGGGAACATACCAGAAGATCAGTACAAGGATCACGATGTCGCTCACAAATGCGGTGACCGCGATGGCCGCGCTAACCACGGCGCTCTCTTTGATGCCCCACCAGTTCAAGACGCCCAACGCCGCAACCGCTGCAATCGTAAGCGGTAAGACATACGGGCCAATCGCCGGGACGACATTCTGGAAGTATTGCAGGCCCGAAAGCGAGCTGATAGCACTCGTCAAAAAGTAATCAACCAGAATAAACATGCCGCCCACAACGCCGGCCCAAGGGTTGAGCGCGCGCGCCGCCACTGTGACCACGCCGCCGCCTTCGGGAAAGCGCATGCTGACCTCGGCGTACTTCAAGGTCAGCAAGACGAAAGCCCCTAACGTCAGGATGACGAAGAAGCCCGCCAATTGATGGTACTGCCCGAAGAGGATGCCCGGCGTATAGTACACCGAGGTGCCAATATCTGCAAAAACAACCGCCCAGCACAAGAAGGCGCCTAAGCGTCTGCCCGCTTTCTCTCCATGCTGCGTTTGGGCTTCCTGGCCTGCTTGCGCTGGTGTCGCGCTCGATGTTCCACCTATCGCTTGTATATCACGCGCCATATACTGACGCTCCTTGTACTCCGTTGTGCTACCGATGGGCATAGCGTATGCCCATCGTGATGATGCCACTGTTGAGTGGACTCTTTATGAAATGCTGATAAAGAACTTATGTCCTCTTTAGCATAAGATGTATACCACATCTGGCGCCAACGCTAAATGGCAAAAGAATGCCCCCTCCGGCCCAAAAGAGTGGGTATAAAGAAAAGATAAAGAAAAGCAGAGCGTTGGCGGAGGCTCACCAGCGCGAGGTGATGACCTTCTGCTCGGTATAGAATGCTACGCCGTCGCGGCCCGTCGCATGTAGGTCGCCGTAGAAGCTCTCCTTCCATCCGGCGAACGGCAGGAATGCCATCGGCGCCGCGACGCCAACATTCACGCCGAGCATGCCCGCCTGGATACGCTCACGGAATGTGCGCGCGGCAGCTCCGCTGGTGGTGAAGATGCTGGCGGCGTTGCCAAAGCGTGAACGATTGGCAACATCGAGCGCCTCGTCGAGTGTCTCCGTGCGGATGATGGACAGCACTGGTCCAAAGATTTCGTCCCGCGCGATAGCCATCTCCGGCTTCACATGGTCGAAGATCGTCGGATGTAAAAAATAGCCGTCACCATCGTGCTGCGCTTTGGCTCCATCGCGCACAACCGTCGCGCCCTCGGCTTTGCCACGCTCGATATAGCCGACGATATGTTCGCGATGGCTCGCGCGAATCACTGGCCCCAGGTCGGTCGCGCTGTCAAGCCCATCGCCCACCCGCCAGTTACCTGTTGTTTCATCCAGCCGCCTCACCAGTTCATCGCCGATCTCGCCTACCGCGACCACCACGCTGCCCGCAAGGCATCGCTCGCCAGCCGCCCCAAACGCGGAACTCATGATCGCCGGAATTGTGCGATCCAGGTCGGCGTCGGGCATGACAATCAGGTGGTTCTTCGCGCCCGCCAGCGCCTGAACTCGCTTGCCATGGGCAGCGGCAGTGGTGTAGACATGCTTTGCCACCGGCTGCGAGCCGACGAACGAGATCGCCTTGACGTCGGGGTGTTCCAGCAGACTATCCACTGCCTCACGTGCGCCGTGGACGATATTCAGCACGCCCGCAGGCAAGCCTGCCTGGATGAACAGTTCTGCGCAGCGATTGGCGCTGAGCGGTGTGCGCTCGGATGGCTTGAGTACAAATGTATTGCCGCAGACAAGCGCGATGGGAACGAGCCAGTGATGCACCATCATGGGGAAGTTGAACGGCGTGATCCCTGCGACAACGCCAAGCGGATAGCGGAGCGACTCGCTGTCAATGCCACGCGCGATGTCGCGTGCGGAGTCGCCCATCAGCAGCGTTGGCGCGCCACAGGCGAACTCCACCACCTCGATGCCGCGCAGCACCTCGCCACGCGCGTCGTCAATCGTTTTGCCGTTCTCCAGTGTCACCAGCCGCGCAAGCTCTTCGGCGTGCTCTTCGAGCAGCGCGCGGTAGCGAAAGAGCAGCCGCGCCCGCTCGACTGCTGGTGTGGCGATCCATGCCGGAAATGCCGCCTTTGCCGCCGCGACTGCGGCGTCCACATCCGCGCGATTGCCCAGCGGAACATATGCCAGGGTCTCGCCAGTGGCGGGATTATAGACTGGCTCGGTCTCGCTGGCCAGCGCGGCGACCCACTCGCCACCGATCAGCAGCTTTAGCGTCTCCGGCGCAGATGTCCGTGTTGTCGTCTTATCAGATTGTGCGGTTGTCATAACGATTGTTTCTCCATGATGAAAGCACGCCAACAAACTCCCCTCTCCCGCAACGCGAGGGAGGGGCAGGGATGGGGCCACCTAGCTCACCACTTCAAGCGCCTCGGTCAGGGCTGCGAGCAGCGTTTCGAGCTGCGCCTGTTCGATCACCAGCGGCGGCTGGATGCGTAGTACGTTGCCGAAGTGGCCGCCCACACCGATCAATACGCCCCGCTCGCGCAGCAGGTCGCGTATACGATTGGCCTGGTTGGCGGCAGGCGTCTTCGCTGTGCGATCCGTCACCAACTCCACACCGATCATCAGGCCGCGCCCGCGCACCTCGCCGATGAGCGGGAAGCGCGCCGCCAGGTCGCCCAGGCGCTCCATCAGCCACTCGCCCTTGCGCGCCGCCTGTCCTGGCAGGTCTTCACGCAGCATGAAATCGAGATTGGCGATACCGGCGGCGCAGCTCACCGGATTGCCGCCAAACGTCGAGAGGTGTTCTCCGGGCTGGAACGAGTCGGCGATGCGCTCCGGCGCGATGAACGCCCCCAATGGGAAGCCATCGGCAATGCCTTTGGCCATCGCCATGATGTCCGGTGTGACGCCGCTATACTCGATGGCGAAAAGCTTGCCTGTGCGCCCGAAGCCCGACTGCACCTCGTCGGCGATGAAGAGAATGCCATATTTTTCTAGAATCTCTTTGACACGGGCGAAATAGCCATCCGGCGGGACGATGATGCCGCCCTCGCCCATCACCGACTCCGCGATGAACGCAGCCACGGCGCCCGATGTGCCATACTGGATGGCGTCCTCCACGGCGTCGGCACAGGCCAGCGTACAGGCTGAGGCGCCCTGGCAGTAGCGGCAACGATAGCGATAGGGCGCAGGCGCGAACGCAACGCCAGAGCCATATGGGCCACCGCGCTTCTTGCGTCCCATGTTGCCCGTGACGGTCAGTGTGCCATTGGTGCGCCCGTGAAACGAATTATGTAGTGCAATGAACTCTTGTTTGCCGGTGGCCGTGCGCGCCAGCCGCATAGCGCCCTCAATGGCCTCGGCGCCGCTATTGCAGAAAAACGTCTTTTGCAGGTCGCCGGGCGTCGCCTGCGCTAATCGCTCGGCCAGGTCGGCCACCGGTTCGACGTAGTAGACATACGAGCAGCAGTGAATCAGCTTCTCAAGCTGAGCGCGCACGGCGTCGAGCACTTCGGGATTGCGGTGCCCCGCGTTGACCACAGCGATGCCCGCGAAGCAATCGAGGTAGGTCTTGCCGTCCTGCGTGATGACGGTCGCTCCTTCGGCGCGCTCCACCACCAGTGGCTCGATGCTCTTGACCGAGCTGATATTGACGTAGCGGCGATACTTCTCGACGGTACTGAGGGCTGGCTCCTGCTGGGTAATAGCCTGATGTTCTGTCGCTTCGGCTGCGGTGTTGCTGCGCCTGACTTTGGTCACGCCCATAGCGGTGCTCTCCCTTGTGGATGAACGGCGATTTTTTTCACCATACGCCCAGCGGGGGCGCCGCCGCAAGGGGAGGCGATGGCGCATCATGGCGCGACTTATTTGTACGCAGTGGCCCGCCCAATGCGCGAAGGCGATCAGGCGGATGGCGGTGGCTTTTGCGTGGTGATCACTACCGTTGGTTGCGTGGGAACCGCGACGGTTGGCGTGGTGGGGTCGCCATCGGTAGTATAGCCGTTGGGCGCGCTGGCGTTGGTGTCCTCAGGCGTAGGTGAAGAGGGAGTCTCGCAGCGTAGGGTAATCTCGCCAACGCGCAGGATGTCACCTGGCTTGATCAACGTCGGCGCCTTGAGGCGTTCGCCGTTGAGGTACGCACCGTTGGCGCTACGCAGATCGCTGACGAAGAAGCCGGTCGGCTGCCGTACGATCTGCGCATGCTGGCGCGAGACCGACGAATCAGGCAGGGTGATCGCGCATTCCTGGTCACGACCAATCGTCATCACTGATTCATGCAGCGGCCAGCGTGCGCCCGGCGTTGGCCCGGCAACCGCTACAAGTTCAAGGGTTGGCGCCACAGGCAAGGGCGCGCTTTGTTCGCCGGTATCCTCTTGTGCTCCCGTCGCCTCGGTGTTCTCTGTCGTGTGGAGCCCGTTTGCGGCTGGTGGAAGAGAAGGGCTACGGCGCACCTTGCGTGTCTCCTCATCGGCGATGGTTTGCTGGCGCGCAATCGCCGAGCGGCGAGCCGCCTCCTCGGATTCCAGCGCCTCGAAGCGGTAGCGGTGTTCGCCAAATTGCAGCACATCGCCGCTGTGCAATGGCATACGTCCGCGCACCGCCTGGCGATTGAGCAGCGTGTTGTTTGTGCTGCCACGATCTTTAATCTGCGGATGGCCGTGATCCCAGTGGATCTCGGCGTGATGTCGCGAGACGCCCGTCTCTTCAATCACAATGTCGTTGTCGCCCTCGCGTCCTAGCAGGATCAACTCCTGAGTGAGGGGAATGGCGCGTGGAGCGGTGAGGTCATCGAGCGGGGTCAGCCAGCCCCATGCCTGCCCTGCGCCAAGCGGCGCACGCCGACGCGCGGGATCATCGAGCGCCGCGACGAGCAGTCCCTCGCCAGGGAAGGTTTTGTAGCGCCCGTCCTGCGCAATGGGGGCCGCCAACGCGACATAGCTCACCAGTATGCTGAGCGGGGCCAGCCAGCCAAGAACCACGGCGCAGAGCAGCGCAAGGACAACCTCGAACATGCTGAGCGTGGGGCCATAGACGTCCAGTCTGTTTTGCGCCCACCAGATTGGCACGAAGAGCAAACAACTCGACGTAAGGCACACCATCAGCGACATAGCCAGTTGCCGTTGTGTGCCCTGGTGGCGCGCCAGCGCATACCATGCCAGCGCGCCTCCGCAGAGCAGGCTGCACGCCAGGCCGCCATAGACGCTGATGGCGAACCAGGTAGGGAAATCGGCATAGGTGAACATCTTCGCTTGTTGTCCCTCTTGTCCCTTGGTTGCTGCGTTCGCTACGTTCGCTACATTCGCTACTTCCAACTGCTCCAGACTCCGGCGATTACTCCATTGGGTTGATGCCCTGCTGGCGCTCGGCCTCGATGTCAATCACCAACGACACCTTCCCTTGCTGTTGCGCGGTCGAGTATTCGGCGTCGCCATGAACGTTTGCCTGCGCGCCATCCACTCCGCCGTTCAGGTCAGACGTCTCCCAGTAGGCCAATGGCGCCGATTGATTTGCGCCCAACGCCACCCCCAGAAAAGCGTGCCCTGGCGTGATCACGATGTATGGCCGCATGCCAAGCCGCTCCACCGCTGACGCCATGATCACCGTCGTCTCGACGCACATCCCCGTTGGCGCGGCGCTGGTCAGGATGTCCTTTGGCAATTGGATGATCTGTGTTGCGCTTTGACTGTTTTGATTATACAGGACACTCTCGGATGTATAGCGCAGATGGTAGCTGAATTGTAGCGTATCGAAGATCGCGTCCACCTGCGCGCTCACCTGATCGGGCGTCGCCTGTCCTTGATTATACCCAAACAGCGCCGGAATGTTGTCATAGTTTTGCGGATTGTTTGTCACCTGTGCGGCGGCGCGTCCCACCAGATCGCCAATCACGCCTGCCTGTGGCGTCACCCAACCCGCGAGGTAGCGTGCGTTGTCGCCGGTAGCCGGATCGTACCACTGCATGAACTGGCGTGAATACAGGGTGAGCGGTGCGGTTGTATCGCAGAGTGTGCGCCCGCTGTGTTGTGCGTCCACAATGCGCACATGAAGTTGCGCTGCCTGCTGGCGTGGGCCAACCAGCATATCGAGCGTACCGGGGCCAAGCAGCGGTGGCTTGAACTCCTGGGCGCGGAAGGTGGGGCCTGCCTCTTCCACCACGCTTTGCGTCTGTGTAAATCCGGGGATGTTCACGCTCACCTGCGCCAGGGTTGGCGTGGGGCTGCGAAAGTTCACCGTCACCAGTTCCGACAGATTCGGATAAAAGCCGGTATACAGTTGGCGCGGTGGACTCCATGTGAGGGTATCGTCGCAGGAGGTGGCGTAGTCGGCGTAGAAGGCGCGGTAGTGTTCGAAGACGGAGACGCCCACCAGCATGTAGGCAATCGCGCCAGCCAGCAGAACGCTCAGCGTTATCGCCATCATCCTATAGCGTATTCGCATCCCCACCACCTCCCCTGAGGCGACCCCGCGATTGCGATATTCCTCACACCGGCATTCCACTGGCATTCACGTTAGCACGCGCCAGGTCATATCCGCAAGAATGCGGTACTTTTCCTGGCTATCACACTCGAAGTTCCGCGCAGAAGGTCTTCACCAGCGCATCGAACTCCATCGGACGCTCGAAATGGACAGTATGCCCTGCGCCGGAGACGATTGCCAGCCGTGCGTTGGGCAGCGTATGCGCCATCTGCCGCGCCAGCCCAACGTACTTCTCATCCAGCGCGCCCGCGATCAGTAGTGTGGGGAGTGTAAGCGTAGATAATCTATCGCCGAGATAGGGCTGTGCGCCCGCGCCAACGCCCCGCAGACTGTTGGCCAGTCCCTGGGGGGTGTTGCGCAAACGCTGCGCGCGTAGCGCCTGCCGACGTTCAGGCGGGAGGGCGCGCTGGCTGGCGAAGAGGGAGATGTTTTCCCAATAGTCCACAAAGGCGGGGACGCCTTCGCGTTCGATGCGGCTGGCAAGCGCCTCATCGCTGGCGCGGCGGGCGGCGCGCTCTTCTTCGGTGGGCAGGCCGGGCGAGGCGCTTTCGAGGATCAGTCCACGAAAGAAGTCGGGAACATACAGTGCTGTGGCAAGCGCGATCCGTCCGCCCATTGAGTAGCCCAACAAAATCGCCTCGCCAGAGCGTACATCCAGAGCAGCCAGTGCGGCTATGATGTCCTCCTGGCAGTGTTCTATCGCATAGCGGCGGGGGTCGGCTGGCGCCTCGGAGGCGCCATGGCCCAGCATATCCGGCGCGACCACCCGCAGGCCAGCGGCGGCGAACGCCTGGAGATGCGCGCCCCAGCCTGCCGCGCTGCCGGTGAAGCCGTGTACGAGCACAAGCGTTAGCGCCTCAGGCGCTTGGGACGTTTGCGCTGGCTCACGTATCTCGGTGTTGAGTGTGACCCCGTTGACGGCGAGACGCTGGCTGGGCATACGGGAAATCCTAGCTTACCGCTTTCTTCATGAGTGCGATGATCTTTTCCTCTTCGGCGGCGGTCAGCTCCTTCAGCGCGTAGGCAGTCGGCCACATGCCGCCGTCGTCAAGATGCGCGCTGTCGTTGAAGCCGAGCGTCGCGTATCGCGTCTTGAACTTGCTTGCGGGTTGGAAAAAGCAGACGATCTTGCCATCCCTGGCATACGCGGGCATCCCGTACCAGGTCTTCGGCGAGAGAGTCGGGGCGTTGGCGGTGATGATGGCATGCAACCGCTCAGCCATGACGCGATCCGGTTCCACCATCTCGGCGATCTTCGCACGTAGCTCGCTTTCCCCGGCTGCCCTGTCTTCGCTCGCCTTCTGTTCGCGGGCGCGCTCCCTCATCGCGGCTCGTTCTTCGTCTGTGAATCCCTTCGCCTTTGCGGGCCTCTTCGGCGCCGTCTGATCAGCTTCTCCCATGTGGGACACTCCTTTGTGGTGTTTGGCGTATCAACGCCAAGGATATAAACGCTGTCGTAATCTAGAATGGAGCGCAGTGGTTCCATCACATCAAACCACTTCTCTGCAAGAATGCTCCAGCCGGTAGCCCAAAAGCAAAACCTCTGGTTTTGGCCCTCATGCCAGCGCCTTATCCACTGCATGCTCCATCGCCTGCCACAGACGGCGATGCAATGCGACATTGCTGGCGCGGTTGGTTTTTACCTCGATGATGGAGAGGCTGCCGCCCGTTATGCCGTCGCTGAGCGCATTGCGGAAGTCTTCCCAGGTCTGCACATGGGTATAGTTTGCGCCGTAGAGCCGGGCCGCCTGGGCGAAGTCTAGGCCGGTTGGCGTGCCAAAGAGCGTCTCGAAGCGATCGGGATAGCTGGCCTGGGGCAGGAACGAGAAAATGCCGCCGCCGTCATTGTTGATGAGCACAATCGTCAGATCGAGCTGATGCAGACGCGCGGCAAGCAGGCCGTTCATATCATGGTAGAATGAAAGATCGCCGATCACCAACACTGCTGGCGCTGGCTTATCTCGGTGCTTTCTGGCGCGCTTTGCATGTTCCGCCTGTTCATCGCGCTCATGCAGAACCTTTGCCGCTGCGCTGGCGCCAAGCGCGCTCGATACCACGCCATCAATGCCGTTGGCTCCGCGATTGCCTATGATGTGGATGGGCGCTTCGCCTCCGCCCCAGAAGAACGTATCCAGGTCGCGGACGGGCATGCTGTTCCCCACGAACAGCGTCGTCTCGGTAGGCAAGTTCTCCGCCAATTCAGTGAAGACGCGCCCCTCGAACGGTTCATCATACTCCTGCATTGCAGTGGAGAGCGCCTGCCGCGTTGCAGTATCCACTTCCCGCCAGCGCGCCTGCCAGGCGATGCGCTCAGGCTGCGCCTCAATCTGCTCAAAAGGCTCAGAGCCAATGGCGCGAATCTGGGCGTTTACGCTCTCGCTTGTGCGAAAGTCTGCCAATGAATTGAAACGCCCACAGAACTCCACAGGATCGGCATGGACAATCTCGGCCGCCAGATGGGTTGGCTCGTTCCAGTCGCCCGCGCCATCTATCACGATCTGTTTACAATTGGGATAGCGTTGCAGATAGAGCAACAGCGGCTTGGAGACCGGCATAGCGCCGAAACGCAGGATAATCTTTGGCTCCATCTCTTTGGCGAATCGCTCAGAGCGCAAGAAGGCGTCGTAGCTGGTAATAATATCAGTTGAATAGATATTGGTTTGCAGATCACCAACACAGCGCAGTTGTGAAAGGGGATCGGCCAGCACGGGGTAGCCCAGCCGCTTCGCCGTCGTCAACAACACGAGATCGAGGGCACGCGCCTCAGCAAGCTGCATAGGGCCAGCGATGATCAATCCATGCGGTTCGTCGTAGCATTGATTGAAGAGCCGCGACAACGTCATTGGAAGAGCCAATGACGAATTGGTAACGCGCGTGTACGGTTCGCCTTTGGGGCGCCCCTCCCAGGCGGCGGGATCGCGCGCTTCGCTGGGCGGCAGCGGGCCAGCCTCAGGCGTCAGCGGTTCGCGGAAGGGGCAGTTGAGGTGCACCGGCCCCGCTGGGATCGCCTGCGTCAGAGCGACGGCGCGATCTGCCAGCGTGCGGATGTAGCGCAGGGCATCGTTGGTCGCTTCAGGCAGGGCGACATCGGCGAACCACTTGACATGTTGCCCATAGAGCCGATTCTGGTCAATCGCCTGGGGCGCGC
>JAJPIU010000088.1 GCA_021324535.1 Pseudomonadota bacterium | reverse complement strand
GGGTTCGGTTCGGGTTCGGCGCTGTACATACTATAGACCACTATAGATCATCAACGTGCTTTAGGTTCATTCGGACGTATGCCTGGTCATCCTTTTTACGCACATTTGTTTGGCGCCCATCTTGCGAAATAGGCAAACGTCTCGCCTGACGGCGCTGCCAGGCGAGTGACGTCTTCAGACATGACGATAGGGGCGTCTCGACACAAGTGAAGTGGCGCAGAGTGTTGTATATACCGGAAGCAAAGGAGTAACATCATGCTTTTGGGCGAAATCGTGGTCTGGATTATCATCGGCGGTGTGGCGGGCTGGCTTGCCAGCTTGCTGGTGCGAGGCGCCGGTTTAGGGATAATCGGCGATATTATCGTCGGTATCGTCGGCGCGTTGATTGGCGGCTTCATCATGTGGGCGCTGGGTGGCGCCGGCTTCACTGGCTTCAACCTGTGGAGCTTGCTCGTCTCCTTCATCGGTGCGGTGGTTCTGCTGTTCATTGCCAAGCTCTTCTCGCGTTCGAGCGCGGCGGTTTAGTGGTGAACGCCAATCCCATCCTTTTGTGAGCGCGATTCGCTCCGCTCACCTTTCCCCTCCCAAGTTGGGAGGGGATTTTTTCTGTGCTCGATGTTCCTGACTGCCCTTGCCCAGGTATGGCCTTTTCCGGCTAATTCTGTCCGCCATCGTTCCTTGTCGGCGTGGCGCGTCCTCTGCGAGAAGCGTTATCCCCAAGACTGCCGCTGAAGAGATGAGCGGCGCACTGGCAAGACGAGCAAACGGATGGGAAGGATGACAACAGATGAGTAGACCACGCCGCCGCCCGCATGGCCTAGACGCTGGCGCCACACGACGAGAGGGCAGCCAGCGCGACACGGCCCAGACGCGCGCCGCAACGCTGGCCCCATCAACCACAACAAATGTGATGTTTCCGCCGGGTCAACCGCTGACGCCGACTCCAGGACTAACTGGCCCGGTGGGGCAGCCGCGCCAGTGGGCGTATCCATTGGGCTACAACATCGCACTGCGCCCGCGCGCCACCGAGCAAACCACCTTCGAGCAATTGCGCAATCTCGCCGCGCTCTACGACGGCGTGCTGTTGTGTGAGCGCGTCTACTTCGATATTCTGGGGCGGCTCGAGCTACGCGCCATTCCACGCGCCGACCTGCTCGACGAGGGCGAAGACACCCGCAGCCTGAACGCGCCACGTTTGCGCGAGGCGGCCCGGCGTATCGAGGGCTTCCTGGAAAGCCCTGACCGCGCGCAAGACCTGCGCTCCTGGTTGGTAGCCTTCGTGCGCGATCTGCTGGAGATTGACGCCGTGGCTGTCTATACCCGCCAGACACGGGGCGGCGCGCTCTATGCGCTGGAGCTGATCGATGGGCAGACCATCAAGCCGCTGATTGACGCAAGTGGGCGTCCGCCGCAGCCACCTAAGCCTGCCTATCAGCAGTTTTTGTATGGCGTACCCGCAGGTTGGTATACACTCAACGAGATGGACTACCTCCGCGAGACGGCGCGCACCGAGAGCGCCTATGGCCTGTCGCGCGTAGAGCGGATCATTTTGCGGGTCAACCAGGCGCTCCGCAAAGAGAGTTTTGATCTGGCGCGCTTCACCGATGGCGCGACGCCGCTTGGGATCATCCAGCCGCCCGCGACACTGAACTGGACGCCCGAACAACTCGATACCTTTGAGCAGATGTTCAATGGGCTGTTGGCGGGGAACGATCAGGTGCGCGTGCGGGCGAAGGTGTTGCCACCGGGCGCGGGCTGGCAGGCGTTGGCGGGCGACGATCCATTGATCGAGTTCGACCGCTTTCTGCTGAATGTGACGGTAGCGGCGTTTGGCTTGACGATGGATGAGCTTGGCTTCACGGACACCAGCAACCGCAGTGTTGGCCAATCGCAAGAGGGCGTGGTTTATCGGCGCGCAGTGGCGCCCGTCGTCGCGCTGATCGCGAACTTCCTGACACGCAAAGTGCGCCAGTGGTTTGATGATCGCTTCACGATCACCTTCGCCGGTTTCGAGGAGCCGGACGATTTCGCTACGCGCGCCGAAGCGTTCGCGAAGCTGATCCCGCTAGGCGTCGTCTCTCCGGCGCAGGCGGCGCGGCTCTTGCACCTACCCGGCGGCGCATAACGTGTGTGATCCCTCCCCTTGACGGCAGCCAACCGAGAGACCTATACTTTGGAATGCAAGGCGCGTCGCCGGAGCGCCAGGTGAGGATTGAAAGAAACATGAATAGACATCATCAATCATTCGCGTACAACCACATCAGCGCCA
This sequence comes from Pseudomonadota bacterium, assembly GCA_021324535.1. GTDB lineage: Bacteria > Chloroflexota > Ktedonobacteria > Ktedonobacterales > JADMIN01 > JAJPIU01. The sequence continues at coordinate 7,072 of JAJPIU010000088.1, read as the reverse complement.
TCAATGCTTCCTGGGCTTCCTGGCGATGCGCCCCCCGACTTGGCGGTGGGCCGTTTGTGGCGTAAGCGATGAGATGAACGGCGAAGTAGCAGGTCGGCGGGCAAGCAGGGGAGAATATCCTCTGCTTTTTTGTTGTGAAAATGCCCGGCTAGAAGTGAGGAACGCCGACATGGCGATTGCGACACGCGACGGGGCGATTCCCGACGAACAGATAGAGCGGAGATACAGCGAACCCTATAGCGAACAAAGCGAACAACAGGCCATACCCTACCCACTGGCCAGCCGCGCGACGCATCCAGCAAAAACTATGGTGCGCGTGGGCGAGGCGCTGATTGGCGCGACACAGCCAGTGGTGATCGCCGGGCCATGTTCCGTTGAGAGCGAGGCGCAAATCTTCGAGGCGGCGCAGGTGGCGCGTGAGGCGGGCGCGCATTTGCTGCGCGGTGGCGCGTTCAAGCCGCGCACATCCCCCTATGACTTTCAGGGTTTGGGGCTACCGGGCTTGCGGCTGCTGGCAGAGGCCGGGCAGGCGATGCGGCTGCCCATTGTGACCGAGGTGATGGAACCGGGACTGGTCGAGCCGGTCGCCGAGCTTGCCGATGTGTTGCAGGTGGGCAGCCGCAATATGCAAAACTTTCCCTTGCTGCGGGCGGTGGGGCGAAGCCATCGCCCGGTCTTGCTCAAACGCGGGTTCGCCGCAACCATAGACGAATGGCTGCTGGCAGCTGAATACATCTTGCGCGAGGGCAATCAGCAGGTGATCCTCTGCGAGCGCGGCATACGCAGCTTTGATCCACACACACGCAATCTGCTCGATCTTGCGTGCGTTCCTCTGCTGGCGCAGTTGACCCACCTGCCGGTGATTGTTGACCCCAGCCACGCCGTCGGGCGAAGCGATCTCGTCGTGCAGATGGGCGTCGCCGCCATTGCCGCCGGGGCCGACGGACTGCTTGTCGAGATGCACCCGCATCCCGAACAGGCGCTCTCCGACGCCGACCAGGCAATCCTGCCTGATATGCTACGCACGTTGATACGACGCGCTCATGCGGTGCGCGCCGCGCTGGAGCAGGTGGACGAGTGACCTCTCCCCTTTCCCCGCACGGGAAGGGGAAATCAGGCAAGGGTGAAGCTGGCGATGACCATCAGCAGCCCGGTGATAGCCAACAACAGCAGCGGCGCGCCCACCACAAGCGCCAGCCGGAAGCGCAAGCTCAACTTCGAGCCACCCAGGAAATAATACAGGATTGGGCCGAGGATGGGCAGGCCAACCACGGCGACGCCCCAGGCGAGCCGTCTGCCGCTGGCGACCTCCTTCTGCTGCGAAAGCTCCCACAGGGCGACGCCTAGCCACGCCGCCAGCAGCGCATAGAGCGAGAGATTGCCATAGAGGGCGAGCAACACCTGGACAATCGAATAGCTGGTGAAGCCAAGCGGCGCGAGCATAGCGTGTCCTCCTGGGGTGAGCGCGGCCACGGCGGCAGGCAGTCCGCCGTGGCTATGATCTACGACGAAACCCGATGTGAAGATGCCAGCCGGGCTGGCGTTCGGCGCGTTGGGCATGTTGGCTTGCGCGGGTGGCGCTGGCAGTGTGCGGTAGTCCACCGAGCGATAGTTTGGCCCCGACCCGTTGAGGAAGCGCCCCAACAGGCGAAGTGTGCTGCTGAGGTCGCCTCCGCCGTTGAGGGGAAGCGGCGTGCCACAGGCATGCGTCTGTTCGAGCAGCGGGGGTAGGGTGGTCACGGCGTCGTTGTTGGCGAAGCAGTTGTTGGCGCCGCTGGGCGTAGCGAGCGCGAGATCGGCGATACCCGATCCCGTGACATGGTTCCACTCCACCACGTTGCCCGACGCCAGCCACATATTCGTGTCGATGATGCCGCTGACCAGGATGCCATACTCGCTGTTGTTGACCACACGGTTATAGGCGATGAAGTTGAGGTCGCCGCCTGGGGTTCCAATGCCTACACCACGCAAGGGATATTCCAGCGCAAAGGCTGGCGCGTCGGCGTTCCCGTTGTCATGCACATAGTTATGGATGACGGTCGCGCCATGCTGCGGCGGCATTTCCTCGCTATCCAGCGTATTTGGGGCGATACCGGCTCCGTTGCGATCCCATTCGGAGTTTTCGATCACCAGATCGCCACCCGCGTTGGTACCCGAATAGCCAAGCGCGTTGTTCTCGGAATGCACATCGGTGATGATGGCGTCGCAGGGGAAGCACTGACCAATATAAAAACCCGAATCGGGGCTGCCGGAGGCGTAGCTGTGGTCGAACTGACCCATCGTGGCGTTGTACGCATAGATGCCATAGTCGCCGTTGTCATAGGCGGTGAGATAGCTGCCCCGATAACCGGTCACATCATCCCAGTAGAAGCCGTTGCCGACGTAGTGATGCGCGGTGAGATTCTCGACAACAACATTGTCCGCCTCGACCGAGACGCCATCCCCCAGCTTCGACATGCCATCCAGGATGGTGGTGTTGCGATCCATTCCGCGCAGGGTGATCCCGTTTGTCTTGATCTCGACGGCCTCGTGATAGACCCCTGGCGCGACAAGCACAAGATCGCCCGGCTGTGCACGATCCACCGCAGCCTGGATGGTAGGCGCGTCGCCCGGCACATGGATGATGGCATGAAAGGTCGCCGGGACGGCTGGCAGCCTGGGTGTGGTTATGCTGGCGACGCCGGTCGCGGAGGCGCTGGCAGGCGTCGCCACGATGATGAGGAGCGCGAGCAAGGCCGCCAGCGGAGTCAGGCGTATCGTCAGTGTGAGCGCCTCGCCAACTGTCAGTCGTTGGCGACGACGTTTTGAGCGACGCCTGGATGGGCTGGATGAGGATGAGCGTGATACCCATGATGACCACATCGGCATGGATGATTCCCCCTTGGTTCACGGCTGACGTTGGCGTGTGAGGGCAGACGTTTCCTATGTGGTTTGTTGGGGTGTGTTTGGCGGTTTGATGGTTGGGTGGAGCAGGCGTAGTGTATCACATGACGGCGAATCTCCGCCAGTGGCGCTTCTAGTGGCGCTTCTATGCCACAACCCTCCTACTCCGCTTGACGTGTGCGCGGCTGGCGCATACACTGGCGCTATCACAACATCATTCCTGAGTCCGGCAGGACGTTGGAGGGCGAAACCTATGGCGCGACGTATGCTTGGGGGCGTGGCGGCCTGGTTAGTAAGTGTGCTTCCGCTGGCAATTGTCAATGGGATCGCCGCGTTCGGATGGGTAGACGTTGGCGTGGCGGCTCTTGTTGGCGCGCTCACGCTGATACTGGGAGTGGCGTTTGGCGCGCTCACAGCAGGGTGGATCGGCGGACGCACGCCCGATCCTTCCCCGGCGGAGGCGGCGAACACTAACGACGACACAGGTTATATGGGCGCGCGTGGGGCGCTCTGGTCTGGCGGACTCGCCGGACTGCTCTATGCGCTGACGATGCTTGGCGTGCTCTATGCTGCGCGGCAGGCAAACCTCTTACCGACGATCATCCTTCAGCACCCCCTGCGCATGAGCGCGGCGGTGATCAGCGTGGCGTGTATCTTGGCGGGAGCCTCGCTGCTGGTGGGCTGGTACGCCGGGCACAGGCGGCGCGCGCCTGACGACGAGAGCCGCTCAGCGGTGGCGCACTCCACTGGCGGCGCACGCATAGGCCAATCCTCGCAACGCCTCGCGCAGGCTACTCCTCAACCGCGTGCGACACAGCGCCCCATTCCCCCGGCGCCGATCCGGCAGGCGGCGCCCACACGACCAATCAACCAGCCTCACTATGATCATGGCTCCTACGCCGAACCCTATGCCGCTCCCCCACGCCCAACCCAAACGCCTGCGCCCGCTACGCGAGACCGCGCCTATGCTGATCAGGGCGCCATAGCCGATTGGGAGGGTTTGCCCGATCTGCACGGGCCACGGGCAGGCGATGAAGTCTATGACGAGTGGGATGAGCGCGCGCCCGTGCCGCCCCCATTGCGCAGAGAGCGCCGCTAATATGACAGTAGAGCGAGTAAGCAGTTGCGCTTGTTCGTGATAGGATAATTAGGATAGAAGCACGAGGGTCGTCACAACTTTTCTGAGGGAGGCAGCCGATGACGCGCGTATTGTTTTTGGGGACGGCGGGCGCATTACCAACCGAGGAGCGCGCGAATACCTGCCTGGCGGTGCTCGGCGAAACCCCTGGCTCCAATCTGCTGATCGATTGTGGCGGCGGCGTCTATCGCTCATTGCTACGCGCAGGCATCGGCCCCGACTCGCTCGACGATCTCTTTATTACCCATGCGCATATTGATCACATCGGTAGCCTTCCCTCCCTCATCGAGAGCTTCCGGCTGAGCGGACGAAAACGTCCGCTGCGCATCTACGCCATCCCCGAAGTGTTGACGGTGGCCGAGAGCATCTTGCAGGTCTTCAACTATGAGCTAACGCTCGATAACTGGACGTATGAGGTAACGCTGCACGCCACGGAGCCGGGCCAACCTCTCACGCTGGCTGGTGTGGACGCACACGTGTATCGCATGGATCACACTATGCCGTCCGCCGGGCTGCGGCTCGATTTCCCCACTGGCGCGCTTGCTTACACCTGCGACACGCAGCCCAACCCATCCATCGCCGAGCTTGGCAAAGACGCCCGCCTCTTCATCGCCGAATGCACCTTCCTCAACAAGGACGAGGCGCAAGCCCGACGGAGCCGTCACATGACAGCGCTGGAAGCGGGGCAGCAGGCGGCGCAATGTGGGGTGGATACGCTGGCGCTGGTGCATCTTGGCGTCGCCGAAGGGTGGACGCCCGCCGACGCGCGCAACGAGGCGGCGCAAGCATTTAGCGGCGCCATTGTCGTCCCGCAGGATGGCGACGCGCTGGAGATGTAGTTGCAGCCACATTCCGCTAGGCAGCTAGGCAGCTAGGCAGCAAATAGGGGCGCCTTCCCGAATCTCCACTGATACAGCCGCAGCGCGCCAATCAAGAACGCGACGCCCACGATGATGAGAGCGGGCAGCAGGAAGAGGCGCCCTGTCGCTGCGTCCACAATCACGTCAATGAATTGGTTCAGCGCAGAGAGCAGCATGGCTTTGAGGGTGCGTTTCAGGCCGACAATTAACGTAGCTTCATTGCACGAAGCCGCCGTACATCTTCAGGCGTATCTACGTCGAAGCCAAAGCCGGGCGAGGGGAAGAGCAGCGGCTCAACGGCAGCGGCGCGGGCAAGCGCCTGATGGTGCGCCAGGCTGCCTACGCCAAAGGCAAGCGGCGCCAGCGCAGGTGGACGCGCCAGCAGCGCGTTCGTTCCCTGGCCCGCGTCGTCGGGCGCCAGGGCGATCAATCGTTTATGGTTGTCTGCCAGCGCAACGAATGCCGCGACCTCGCCAGGAGCCAGCAGCGGCAGATCACCAAGCGTGATCAACAGCGCGTCGGCGTGTTGTTCTTCGGCCCAGGCGCGGCCAAGCGCCAGCCCGGCGTTGAGGTCGCCAGCAGTCTGCACAATGGGGATAGCGCCCTGTTCGCGCGCCCAGGCCAGCGTCGTCTCGTCGGGGCTGACCACCGCAAGCTGAGCGATCATGCCTGAAGCGCGTAACGCGGAGAGCGTGCGTGTGGCCATCCAGCGCGCCAGCTCTTGACGTTCGGCCAGCTCAAGCGATTCCGCCAGCCGCGACTTTGCCCCGTCCGGCGCCTTTAATGGCACAACCGCGACAGTTGAAAGCATTCGACTCAAAGTTCCTCCGCGAAGCGCAGTACCTCGCGCGCCAGCCGCTCACGCCCCACCTGATCCCGCATCACCGCATCCGTCACGAATACGCGAATCCCCAGCGCCTCGATGCGCGCGGCGTCGGCGGCGTCTGCTCGATCAATCACAAACCCCTGGATCAATCCGGCGTAGAGCGTCGCCACGCCATACGCCGAGACTTCATAACCCATGCTGGCCAACATAGCGGCGGCTGGCCCCTTGATCGCCGCTCCGCCGACAATCGGGCTGACGGCTACTTTCGGCGCAGACGCAGCAACGATGAGATCGCGCATGCCTGGGACGGCAAGCACAGGGCCGATGCTCACAAATGGATTGGATGGGCAGAAGATGATCGCCTGCGCCTGAGTGATGGCGTCACGCACGGCGCCAGAAACACGCGCCTGCTCTATCCCTTCGAAGCGCACACCCAACACTGTGTCATTCTGTCGCCGCCGCACGAAATACTCCTGGAAGGCAAGTTCGCCCTCGGACGTGCGGAGAAGCGTGGCGACCGGCTCCTCGCACATCGGCAGCAGGTTTGCCTGCACGCCAAGCGCCTGCCCGAAGGCGCGCATCACCGCGCTAAGCGGCCAGCCCGCGCGCAGCCGCTCCGTCCGCAAAATGTGCGTTGCCAGGTCGCGGTCGCCCAGCCAGAACCAGATCTCCGCGCCATAGCGACGCAGCATATCGAGCGCATTGGCGATATCGCCAGCGATACCCCAGCCCGTCTCCGGGTTGGCCAGCCCCGCCAGCGTGTAGAGCACGGTGTCGCAGTCAGGACTGATGCGCAGGCCATAGAGATCGAAGTCATCAGCAGTGTTGCAAACGACTGTCAGCGGATAGATTGGGCTAGGCTGCGCGTCGGCAGGATCAATCCGCTCGTAAGGTGATTCGTCACCCAACGCCAGCAGCAGCCCATGCGCCAATCGCGCTCCACCGACGCCGCCCGCCAGCGCGACAACTCGATCTCGTCTCTCCATGCGCGCTACTCGTCGAATCCATAGGTAAGGACATGCTCCAGCGGCAGGTAGATCGAGATGCGATGCTGCTTACTGAACCTCTCGTCAGCCTGCCTGTTACCCTCTTCTTCGCCATCATAGCGGATCGCCAGACGCCGGATGTCCGCCTGGGCCACCTGTTGGTTATCGTCAAGCCGCACAGTTCCAGCGATAGTGACGAACCTATAGCCATCCGAAACGCACACTGAGACACGTTGGTCGCGTTTGAGGTTTCGGTCTTTGATGCGCCCACCCGCTGTGTTCATGACGATCCTATTGTCGCGCAGCTCGTACCACATCACTGTTTGTTGCGGCGTGCCATCGCGATTGATCGTCGCCAGCACCGCGAAACGCTTCTCTT
>JAJPIU010000222.1 GCA_021324535.1 Pseudomonadota bacterium | reverse complement strand
ATCACCCGCGCCACGCTGATCGCCGCAGGAGTGATCGCCGTCTTTGGCGTCTTCGGCCAGGCGCTCTTCGATTCGCTTGGCGTGACCTCTCCGGCGTTTAGTGTGGCAGGCGGCGCGCTGCTCTTCCTGGTGGCGATTGATATGCTCTTCGGCAGGCAGTCGGGCGCGCGCAGCGAGAGGCCACGTGAGGTACGCGAGGCCCGCACACGCGAGGATGTAAGCGTCTTCCCACTGGCGATCCCGATGATCGCCGGGCCGGGAACAATCACGACGATCATTCTGCTGGTGAGCGCGGCGAACAATCAGCCCATCGAGTGGGGCTTCATCGCCATCGCCGCGTTGATCACGCTGTCGGCGTGCTATGTGACCATGCGCATCAGCCTGAGCATCCAGAAGCGCATCGGCGTGACGGGCATCCTGGTGCTCTCGCGGGTGCAGGGGATGCTGCTGGCCGCCGTCGCGGCGCAGTTCATCCTCAACGGCGTCAGCGCCTTTTTGCACGCAAACGGCATCCACTGACCTACCTCCCTGCCCCTCCCATCAATGGGAAGGGAAAGATGACTCATGCGTGGGACTGTTCCGCCTGCTCCTGTGTCAGCGCCTCGGAGCCTGTAGCCAGGGCGTCCTCCTGGGCGTATTGTTCGCGTTCGCGGATAATCTGTTCGCGTTCCATTTGTCTGATCCAGCCGAAGAAGACGATGCTCATGAGCGCCAGATCGATCATATTCCCTGGAGCCGCCAATATCCCACCAGCGATCTGCTGGTCAACCAGGGCAGTCAAGCCAAAGATATGTGGCGCATGCAGGTAGGTAGGATACAACACGGTGGGAGTGAAGAGCAGGGCTGCGCCAAAGATGTCGAGCGGCAGGCTTTCCAGCACTAAATAGATGATCTGTGAGGGGTGGGCCATACGGATATGCTTCCTGGTGGGGGTCAGCAAGGGCCACCACGTCAGCGCACCCGCGACAAGAAACGAGAGCATCTGAAGCGCATGGAGCGTCATATTCTGGAGTGCGGCCTCATAGAGCGGGGTAACATGCCAGAGCAGGATGATACCATTAAACGCCACGACCGCGACTACCTGGAACATCAGCCCCTCGGTGGCCTGCCGCGCCTCTGCCGAGGGGATCAGCCAGGCGGTCAGCCAATCGGGAAGGCCAAGCATCAGCAGCGGCGCGATCACGGTGATGATCATGAAGAGCTGGAAGGTATGCGCTGAGAAAAGATACTCGCGGCCAATCGCATCCAGTGGCGAGAGCAGCGTGAGCGCCAACAGCACCCACCCGCCGAGGAAATAGGCCACCTTTCGCATGGGAAGATTGCTCAATCCTTCCACAGGCTCGCCGCCCGTCTCCTCGCTCGCCTGCGCCGCCAGCCGCCTGCGCAGCGGGCCAATCGCATAGAGATACGCGCCCAGCAGCGCGATGAGCCCAATGATGATCAGCGGATCGAACGTCCACGCGGTGAGCAGCAGATGCGTCGCCATAGAATCGCTTGCCTGTCTTCCCGAAGCTCTATGAATACCCAATGTTTGCCGTGCAAACTGCTTCACTAGGTATTATAGCGCATCGGGAACTGGCATAGGCCTTACAATCACCCCTCTTCGATGATCTCTCCCCAGAACGGGATTGCGCAGACACGCGCGTACGCCTCGGCGTCAGGCTCGGCAAGCGCATGGGCCGCCGACTGATCGATCCCCAGCAGATCGGCGAACTCCTTCAGCAGATAGCTCCGCAAATCGGCCCCGTACACGATAATGTCTGACTGGTAGATGGACAGGACGGGATTGCCTGCCTGACAGGGATCGCCAAGCAGATAGCGATGGGCATGAACAGGGATCATCGCTGGCGCGGCGGCCAGTAGTTTGCCCATTCGTGCTTTCCGCGCGGTGAGCGTTGGCGGCTTTGTACGCCAACTTGCTGGCCAGAGGGCGTTGTGTTCAAGGTCGAACTCAAATCCCTGATAGAGCCAATCGAGCCGACCTTTGATATACGCGATATCCAGCGGATCATCCAAGAGCCAGCACGGGAAGGCAGGCGACTCAACTGGAAGCAGCGGGCTGTTTTCGTGTGGTGGCAGCGCGGCGTATCCCTCGAAGCGTGCGCCACGCATGGGCTTATCAACAGCATAGAGCCTTTGCAGGAAGAGGCGATAATCCGGCGGGAAGCGCACATGCCATCGCTGCTCGACGCGGGCGATCTCGTCGTCGCTCAGCCCACCCAGCCAGCGCGTGCCACGCTGCCAATCCAGGCCGCTGCCATTCCTGGCGCGATACTGCTCAAGCGTTGTCTCGCGCCAGGTGACCCACGCCGCCTCCGTGCGTTCACGAAACCATGCCAGGAAGGTTTCGTCGAAGTGTGGAGGGATATCCATAGTGTTCATGTCATTCATCAGCATGCCATCCATCAATAAAGACTTGCATTTAGGCCAAAAATAGTATATATTAATCGTGACCCCCCTAGTCAGTTCGCTGTCTAGGCGCAGCGCCGCCTTAGGGCGGCGTCTGCATTTCTGCCAGGAAAACACCATTGCCAAATTCTCAATCATCTCCAAAACCCACCATCACTAATGTGTATGTGGATGGCTTCAATCTGTACTTTGGGTGTGTCAGAGGAACATCTTACAAGTGGCTAACTATTGCTGAATTATGTCGGCTTTCTTTACCCTCACACTTTCAAATTCACCGTATCCGGTATTTTACCGCTCGTGTTCAACCACGCTCCAATGATCCTCAACAAGCGGCGAGACAAAACACGTACCTTCGCGCCTTAAACACCTTGCCGAATCTCTCCATTCATTTTGGCAGCTTTTTAGAGAGCCATGTAAGAATGCCACTCGTGACGCCAATACGCGGCAAACCAGCAACTGTTGAGGTGATCAAAACAGAGGAAAAAGGTTCCGATGTCAACATTGCTACATATTTGCTGGTAGACGCCTACGAACACGACTTCGAGTCAGCAGTAGTGATAACCGACGACTCTGATCTTGTCGAACCCATCAACATTGTTCGTAGGCGTCTCCATCACCATGTCACAGTGCTGTCGCCACGTGGTAAATCTCGTGAATTATCCAAAGCTGCAACACGGTTTAGAAAAATCGACAATTCTCACCTGGCTTCGAGCCAGTTTCCTGCCACACTTAGTGATAAGTTTGGGACGATTGATAAACCTGCTGGTTGGTAAAGTCCATTGAGAACCCATGTCAGAGTTCTTCCGCTGCCTTCGGCTTCTCCATATGGCGCAGCGTGGGGTTGACCAGCAGACTCGCCGTCATCAGCACATAGATTGCGCCCAGGACTAGCAGGGTGTTTTGCAGGCCAAGCCATGCGCCCAGGTAGCCGCTGAGCAGCGCGCCCAGCGGCATGCCAATCGTCGCCCCGGCGCTAATCACCCCAAAGACGCGCGCCCGCAACGCCGCCGGAATGCGCTCATAGCCAATCGTATCGAACAGGGGATTGACTGGGCCAATGAAAAATCCGGCGACAGTGTGGACGATCACCTGGAAGATGGGGATAGGAACCAGCGCCAGCGCCAGGTAGCGTGTGCCACCGGCGAGCGTGAAGCCCACACCCAGCGAGAGCCGCCGTGGCAGCTTGTGGCCAATCGCGCCAAACACCACAGTTCCCAGGAAGGCTGCGCCACCGAAGCCCGCGATCATCGCGCCCCAGACGACCGCGCTGTGAAACACCTGGCGCACATAGGCTGGCGCCAGCACCGAGCCAAACCCTGCATCGAGTAGATTTGTCACCAGCACCGTCACCGTCAGGCTCAGTAGCATCGCGTCGCGCAGGAGGAAGCCGACGCCGCTGCTCAGATCGGCAATGTAGCCGCGCAGATTTCGCGCCTTCCCTTCGGCTGGCTCTTGCTTTGGTTGTACTTTGGCGGCAATCTTTGGAACGAGCAGGCCAATCAGCGCCGCCGAGACGGCGAAGGTGGCGGCGTCTATCCACAGCAGATTGCCTGCGCCGATCACGATGATCAGCAAGCCGGCAAGCGGCGCGCCGATGAAGCTGGCGACGCGGCTGACGCCATCGGTCGCCGCGCTCACCCGCTCGATGCGTGCGCCCGCAAGCTCGGCCAGATCGGGAACAAGCGCCGCGCGCGCTGTCGAACCGGGCGTTGTGCCCAGGCCCGCCAGGAAGACCAGCGTGAGCAACTGCCAGAACTGCAAACCAACCGTATAGTAGAGCAACGGCACCAGCGCCGAGCAGACCGCGCTCACCAGATCGCTTGCCACGCTGACCCGCTTGAAGCCGACGCGATCTACCAGCGCGCCGCCAAAGAACGCCGTGAACGCGACAGCAACCGTCGCGCAGAAGCCGACGAGGCCCGTCTTGGTGAGGCTGCCCGTCGTCTGAAGGGTGAACCACGGCAACGCCAGCAGCGTCAAGACGTCGCCGATGCGCGAGATCGCGTTGGCGGTATAGAGCGCATAGAGCGGCAGGCGCTGGCGCGGCGCAGAGGAAGCCGCTGGCATGGCCTGGGCTGCGGCTTCGGCGGCCTCTTCGGGTATGGAAGATGTTGGAGGTGTTTCAGTCTGCATGTGCGCCCGTCTCTTTCTCTTCGTCGTCAAGGCTTTCGGAAGCAAGAGAGATAGGCGCGTCGCTGATCCGGTCGTTTTCATACACACGCAGCAACTCAAACGTTTCGGCGTCGGAAAGCAGCGTCAGGCGTTCGTTATCAGCCACGCTTTCCATGCGCGTCACCAGCGTAGGACGACCCATCGTTTCAACCTGCTCATAGGGCAAGGTACGAATGCGTGGCTGAAGACCCGTGAAACGCACGCCAACTGGTGTCGCCAACAGCAATCCCTGAAGCGATTCCCAAAAGTGGGCGTTGCAATCGGGGCAGAAGTGATAGACGCCTGGCCCCTCGCCACGCAGACCTGCTGGAATATCGGGCGGGCGGCTGAGCGCCAGATGGAGCACGGTATCCCGCCCACAGGCGGGGCAAGGCGCGCGTCCGGTGGCCAGATGGGGATAGTAGTACCGTTGCGTCCAGGTGGTCAGCCGGTTGATCGCGCGCTTATAGCCCCTGATGCCGCCAAGAATCAGGCGGGAATGGGTATGGATCATCATCGCGGCTTCGTCGTCCACACTGCGTGGCGCCTGAGGTACACATCCCGGACACCACAACCAGAGTTCACCCGCATCCGGCAGATAGCGGCCCATTAAGCGCCGTTGGCCGCAGTTCGTACACCAGAGATGCGTCTCATCCCAGAGCATATCTTCTTTTGTCCCCATGCCATAGGCGCCCAGGTCATCGCCAAGCTCGTCCGCCAGGATGCGCCGCAAAGCGAGCTTGCCACGCTGCAACCGCATGGCGACCGCGCTGGCGTTGATCCCTAGCCGCGCCGCGATCTCGGCCAGCGGCGACTCGTCGACGTAATGCGCCAGCAGAGCGGCGCGTGTGTCTATCGGCAGGCTGGCAAGCGCGCGATCCAGCAGCGTCACTAACTCCTGGCGCTCAAGCTCGATTTCAAGATCAAAGCTATCGGCTGGCTCGATGATCTGCGATGCCTCCTCGTCTGAGGTAATCGGGCCAACCGGTTGTGGCGCGACATGGGCAAGCTCGCGCCCCTGCCGACGCGCCCAGCGTAGGCAGACATTGCGCGCGACGCCCGCCAACCACTGGGGAAACTTCTCTGGCTGGCGCAGCGTCTGGCGATGACGCCAGGCTTCGAGCAGCGCCTCCTGGGCGAGATCTTCTGCGACGCAAGAATCGCCGGTCAGTCGGGCGCACAGCCTGACCAGCCGCGTGCGTTCGCTCTGCCAGATGATCTGCCATGCGGCGTCCGGGGCGGTGGGCGATTGTGCGATCTCTTGTATTCGCTCGTTGGGTGGGATCACCATAGCTTCCTCGGCTCTCTCGCGCTTCTCAAACATCATGCGCTGCCCTATCCTGTTGTCGCCATCACCACCGCTTTTATAACGCGAAAACGAATGTGGCTCTCAATCATCCAATTTGCTTATGTGATGGTATATGAGAATGCAGACGGCGTACATCCCCCTCGCGTGCGCCGCCTGGCGAGGGAACCTATAGGGAAGATACGTGTAGCATGTGTTGTTGGGTAGTGTCGGGTTCAGTAGTGTCTTTCACCCCACACGCCTGGTATGTCTGTGCGCCATCCTCGGCGCATGACGCGCCAGACCTCGTTTAAGAATCAGGGAGCAGAAAGTTGACAGAGTTGGAACCACAGAGCGCGCTCACTCTCGCTGAGCAGCAAGACGAGCAACCACGCCAACAGAGCAATCGGCGTGTTTCGCGCAAACAGTTGTTGAAGACAGTGGGCATAGGCGCCGCTGGAGCAGCGGGCCTGGCCGCGCTGAATCCTGCCGCCCTCGGCTCGCTCACCGCATTCGCAGGCAGCTCTCCAGACGATACCAGCGGTGACACCCCGCTGCAAATCTTCACCGCCGCGTTGATCGCAGAAGACCTGGCGACCACCTTCTATTACACCGCGATGGAGGGGCCAGAGATTCATGATGTGAACCTGGCCGGGCCACATGGCACAGCGCTCAACCCGGAGCAGCCGCCCAACGGCAACCCCGGCAACGTGCTATATCTACGCGCCGCGCTCAGCGAAGAGATCGCCCACGCCGACCTGTTGCGTTCGCTGATCGGCGGAACGTCCTATACCAAAGACCCCATCGGCACATTCTATGTGCCAGCGAACACCTTCCAGCGTCTGAGCTACTTCCTGGGGATTCTCGACGGTCTGGAGCGCGCATTCATCGGCGCATATCTGCTTGCCGTGCGCGAGTTCTCGCAGATGGCCGCCGACACAAAGGCGGGCATCACTGTGTTCAAGGATAGCAACGGTAATCCCTATAGCTCTGCACAGCTTGAGTTCTTCGCCGAGGTGGCGGCGTCCATCGCTGGTGTTGAGTCGGAGCATCGCGTACTTGGCCGCGTGATCGGGAATACCAATCCTGCCAACCAGTACAACTATGAGCAGACCGACAGCATCTACTCGGTTTATCACGGCTCATCGTCAGCGGTTGTCGCGCTTACCCCGTTCTTGCAGCCGGGGAGCGGCAAGATTCCGCTGTATTTCATTCACGCGCGTGAAAACGCCCACTACTACACCGTCCCCACCACTGGCGGCATCCCACCGTTCAGCGCGGCAGCCCACCTCTAGTCCGCGTTTAGCCCGCGCCTCGCGCTTCCTCTGGCGTCTGCTCCCCTCTTCTCTCTCATGGCTGTCATGGTGAAGAGGGGAGTTTGCTTTGTCGCAATCCTGTTGCAAAACGGTCGGTTTCTTCACAAGAAGCCCTGTGGGAAGTCCTGGAAGGCTAGGCGCCACCAACGGTACGTGTTATGGTGTACTTGTTGGAGCGACATCTCTTAGAGGACACCAGGGGAAGACATGGGGCGCGACGTGGATGAAGTGGAGCAAGTAGAGCAACAGCAGATAGCGATACCAACGACGACCAGGCGCACGGGCCGCAAGGTCAAGGGCGGCTGGATTGACGCGATTGGCATGGCCGAGGGTGGGCTGCTCACCGATGT
>JAJPIU010000251.1 GCA_021324535.1 Pseudomonadota bacterium | reverse complement strand
TCGCCACACAAGGACTACGCTGGCAAACGCTGGCGCGAGCACACGCGGAGTTTGGCCAAAAAAGCGCGTTCCTGCGTGCAATTGACCAGGCGCAGGCGCTGGCAAGCCAGATGGAGCCAAGCCTGGATACAGCCAGCGTCGAGTTCACACTCGTAGATGTGATTCAGGAACGCGCGCAGGGTCATACGTTACTCTGGGAGCCAAAACAGGCGTTGGCGCTCTATGAGCAATCCGAGCAGCTTCAGCAGTTCCGGCCCATGCGCGATCTAGGCGTGCTTGTCATCCTGAAAGCCCAGGCATATGCCTATGCAGGCGAGCTTGACGAAGGCGTGAAATATGCGCTCCAAGGCTTACGACTAGCCAGGCGCTACTATTCCAAGCGGCATATCTCGCGCGTGCAACGGATGTACGAACGCCTAAGCGTGACACCACTTGGGAAAGAGCCAATTCTAAAGCGGTTACAAGAGGCTTTACGGCAAGCCTAAAACTGGGCAGCTAAAACCCTGCAAGACATGAAAGAAGAAGGAACTGGATGCGCTGGATGTATCGGATGCTTCGGCATAAACGGTAGATTCAGAGAACGATAGCTCAAGCTCAGCAGCATCCAACACAGGCACCCACTGACAGGATGCCACCTTCTCCCAGGCTCCAAGCAATCGTCAGGCGAAACCCAGTCCACCCTGAGATGGAGGTGACCTGAAACAGCGTCCATGTCACCTCAGCCTGGGTGCGCATTCGGCTCGATCAGATCGATCTAATCGAGCCGAATGCGCTGCCCCAGTTGCAGCGTTGACGCCACTGCCAGCACCTGGGTGACTCAGACCGCGCTAGGTGGTGTACTGGTCTGCTTTGCCCCTCTCGCACGGCTTGGTCGTTCGGTTTGAATTTCGGCCCCCCGCTGCTGGAACACCTCCGCTGCGATAGCTCCCGCCGCTTCGACGTGGTCGACACAGGCAGAACTTGCTCCTGCACCGTCTCGGGCCAACACTGCCTCGAGAATGCGACGCATTTCGGCTACACTCTGGTTGGCCCGCCCTGGTTGCGCCAATGTCAGATACCGAAGCCATGCACTCCGGATCCTGAGCGAATCAGCGATGGCGGTTAAGGTGCGATTACCGACGCCTCGTAGCAGCACGGCATAAAAGCGCTCTTTGGCGTCCACCAGGGATGACACAACCGCCGACTGGAGTGCGCTCTCGACCGCCGAGAACGCCTCCTGCAGCGCCGCCCGTTGCTCACTGTTCGCTCGCTCAGCAAACAGACGACCTGCCTGTCCTTCCACAGCAGCACGAACCTGATAGATCTCTTCAGCTTCCTGTTGGGTCATGGTGGCGACCACCAGACCCTTCTGCGGGATGTTGACCACCAACCGCTGACTTTCAAGGAGGAGTAACGCCTCCCGCAACGGTGTCCGGCTCACGCACAGCAACTCACAGAGTTCGCGCTCAACGAGCCGATCTCCTGGGCGAAAGTGGCCGCTCAGGATAGCGTGACGCAAGTGGTTTTCGATCTGGGTGCGCACGGGCGCGGTGGTACGGGTAATGGTAAACAATGCCGTCTGTGCAGGGATCGGATCGGACATGGCGCGTGACTGCCCTTTCT
This sequence comes from Pseudomonadota bacterium, assembly GCA_021324535.1. Classification (GTDB taxonomy): domain Bacteria; phylum Chloroflexota; class Ktedonobacteria; order Ktedonobacterales; family JADMIN01; genus JAJPIU01. Next base: position 5,970 of record JAJPIU010000251.1, on the reverse strand, counting down.
TCACGTCAGCGTGTTCTCGTCATGATGGTGCTACAGTCTATTGTATGACAAGCATACCATATGCTACAATGGTGGGTGAGTGGAACTGAGTTCTCCCAAAATACCGTCCACCCTCTGTCGCCGTTCTTTGCCGTGCCCGCATGTCAGAGCATGACCCTTGTACAGCCGTATAGCGCGCCGTGCCTTCACATGAACATTCCTGGCGCTGCATTGTCGGCATCTGTAGACTCATCCGATCGATCAGAAGAGATCCATTCGCCGCGAGAGAGGAGCGCTGCATATGGACACCTCGGTAGGTATCGACTGGTGTGACTACCTTCACCACCTCTCCGACCACCAGATGCACGAGCTGGCAGCCTGGCTGGCTGCCGAATACCTCAACGTCAGTGAGTTCACCGATATCATTGACCGCGTTTATGCTCAGGCGTCCGACGAATGGCGCAGGCGCCCACCCGCATTCATTGACCACTATGGCCGTCCTATGGTAGCGCGCTACGCCCACCGCAAACGCGGCTTTGCCGAGCGCCTGGCGGCGCTCGAAGATGCGTATATGAGCGGCGCCTTTAAGGGCGATGTGGCCGCAGCGGAGCTCGCGCCGTCTCCGCTTCCTCAAACCCAAACCGAGGCGCACCGTGTGATCGCTGTGCTCGACTCACTCGAACGCATGCGTAGTGGGTCGTAATCGTGCGGCACGCTGCCGCACACGAGTGGATCAGAAAGGTTGAAGTGGATGAGCTTCTTGAGCCGTCTCTTCAGACGGGCGAGCCCAACTACAGAGCAGCCAGCAGCGGCAGGAGAGGCGGCGCCTCCTACGGGGGACGCCGAACGAGCCAGTGCCGATCCCCTGCCAGAGGCTGCCGCTACTCTGCAGTCGACACCGGGGGCAGGAAACCGATCCCTGCCACAGACTGTGGCCCCTCCTGAGGCGCCTGTACAGCAATCGTCGCCAGAGGAGAGCGCAGCCCAGACGATCGGCGAGAACTCCAGCCAGACTTTGAACGTGCAGACCGACGAATCGACCACGGGAGGTAACCTATCTATGGCGGGACAAGATGAGGGTGTGACCTACTCTGAAGCTCAGATCGCTGTACACTGGCGAGAAGAGGAGTACTACGCTCCTCCTCCCCAATTTATCGGCCAGGCCAATGCCAGTGATCCACGTATTCGAGATCGGTTCCGCGAAGAGAACTATCCCGAGTGCTTCAAAGAGTACGCGGATCTGCTGTCCTGGGATCACTACTGGCACACGACGCTGGACACCAGTAACCCGCCATTTTGGAAGTGGTTTGTCGGGGGCCGCCTCAACGCCTGTTACAACTGCGTTGATCGACACCTAGTGGAAGACCGCAACAAACCCGCACTTCTCTGGGTGCCGGAGCCGGAGACGGAGGCGACCCAGGCGATCAGTTATCAGGAGCTCTATACCCGGGTCAATGAATTTGCCGCTTTGCTTCGAGACTTTGGGGGCGTCACGACCGGCGACCGGATCACGTTCCACCTCCCGATGGTTCCCGAGTTGCCAGTCTCCATGCTAGCCTGTGCTCGCTTAGGCGTGATCCATTCCGAAGTCTTCGGCGGCTTCAGCGGCGTGGCCTGCGGCGGACGCATTGCCGACTCCGGCAGTCGGATCCTGGTGACCATGGACGGCTATTACCGCAACGGCGCCATCGTGGATCACAAGACCAAAGCTGACGAAGCAGTCGAGGCAGCCGCCAAAGAGGGGGTCGTTGTCGACAAGGTCTTGGTGTGGCGCCGCTATCCTGGTCGCTACCTCTCTGAGAGCCCCATGATCCCTGGCAGGGATTACTTTGTCGACGAGGTGCTCAAAGACTACCAGCGGCATCTGGTCGAACCCGTCTCCATGCCCGCCGAAGCGCCGCTGTTTCTCATGTACACCAGCGGCACGACCGGCAAACCCAAGGGGTGTCAGCACAGCACCGGGGGGTATCTGGCCTACGTCACCGGCACCGCCAAATACTACCAGGATATCCATCCCAATGACACGTACTGGTGCTTTGCCGACATCGGGTGGATCACGGGCCACTCCTATATCGTCTACGGGCCATTGTCGCTGGGAACAACCAGTGTGATGTATGAGGGCGTGCCGCTCTATCCCGATGCTGGGCGACCCTGGCGCATTGCCGAGCAACTGGGAGTTACCATCTTTCACACCGCGCCGACCACAATTCGCATGCTGCGCAAAGCTGGTCCAGACGAGCCCAGCAAATACAATACCAACTTCAAGCACATGACCACAGTGGGAGAGCCTATTGAACCCGAGGTCTGGCGCTGGTACTACAACACCGTCGGCAAAGGCAAAGCAGTGATCGTGGACACCTGGTGGCAGACAGAGAATGGTGGATTCCTCTGTAGCACGCTTCCTGGCCTGGAAAAGATGAAGCCGGGCAGCTGCGGCCCAGGCGTGCTCGGGGTCTACCCGGTCATCTACGATGAAAACGGCGAGGAGGTTCCAGCTGGAAGCGGCCGGGCCGGCAACATCTGTATCCGCAATCCCTGGCCCGGCATCTTCCAGACCATCTGGGGCCAGCCGGAGCGCTTTGTCCAGACGTACTACGCCAAATACTGCAAGAATCCCGAGAGCACCGACTGGCATGACTGGCCGTACTTTGCTGGTGACGGGGCCGTCTTGGCTGGTGACGGTTATTTCCGTATCTTGGGCCGTGTTGATGACGTGATCAATGTCGCGGGGCATCGGCTTGGCACCAAGGAGATCGAGTCTGCCTGTCTCACCGTCCCCGAAGTCGCAGAAGCTGCTGCTGTCCCGCTGATGGATGAGCTACGTGGCCGCATTGTGGAGGTATATGTCGCCCTCAAGCCAGGATTCATGGCCAGCCCTGAGATCGAAGACAAGGTCACGAAAGCCATTGAACGCGAGATTGGCCCCATCGCCAGACCCAAACATGTCTGGATTGTCCCCGACATGCCCAAGACCCGGTCAGGCAAAATCATGCGCCGTGTACTCGCGGCGAGCAGCAACTTTAGCGACGTGGGCGACGTCACCACCCTGGCCAATCCCGAAATCGTGGAGAGTGTCCGCCATCAGGTTCAGAGCCAGAAGTTAGCGCATGGTGAAGTTCCTCGTGCGCTTACGCCAGAGGAGATCGAGGAGATCACTAAATTCGGGAGCGTGGAGTAGGCGGAGAGCGCAGTGTACAGAAGGCCATCCGGCAGATATTGTATCTGCCGGATGGCCCGTGTCCAGGGCAGGATCTACAGGTTCGCGTATCCTTAGAAGGAACCTCACACAGCAGCAGTAATTGTTGGGACAGACGATATACCATCACACAGGTTTGCTCAGAAATCCTGGCCTGACTGGCTGGCGCCGGAGCTACTTCACACTGATTTACGGTTACTTCCTCACATACGCCCGGCCAACCATGCGCAGGGTGTTTGCATCCAACGAATGATCCGGGAAACAACTTAATCCCAACCGTTTGTTTTGTGTCATATTGGGCAGACCTTCTTGTCGCAATACGACTTCTTTGACACAGCGCAGGCCATGAATTGGCAGGAAGTGAGCAGTGTTTGTTCTGTTCTCCGCCACGGCTTGATCGGCCACGAGTATATTGGCCATGACGAATTGCGTTCAAAAGCGCATGCCCACTCCAGTGCCTAAGCACATCGCATAGTCAGAGATAACTCAAAAGGCGATTATTAAAGGCTGTGCTTGCATCCTCTGTGGCTTTGCTTCGATAGGCCAACGGATCGAAGGTGAGGACGTTTCTCATACAAAGACGTCCTCACCAACCGTAAGCTCGCCTATCAATCATCAATGGTAAACCTCGCTTCGAGCGGGCTTGCCGTTGCGATGAACTGTTTGCACTGGCAATTTGGCGTCATGCGCCAATCAACTCAGCGCTTCGCTTGATTGACCACGCCCTCGTACCGGACATCGCTTTGCATGATCGTCAGTACGAGGAACTGCCCATACACCTGTGGGTTAATTTTGACGACTACACGACGTACCTTGTCATCCTCCCGATCAAAGCATTCAATGGCCGACGCTGAGCAGACTTTGCCCAGCATCTCGATTGTTTGCTTGGCAAGCGCGGGATTCATCTCACTCTCGGTGCCATACCGAGCAATGCTACTTTGTTTCTGGCGCTTTTTCTTGCCCACAGATCAAACTCCTCACCTGGTACTCATAACCACTTGGCACCATCACACGCGAAGACACCAATACATCTGTTCACCCGTCTCTGTTTATTCCTCTATGCGCCTCCTTTCTACTTGGATGACAGGTTGGCCCAAAACACTGATGGGTTGGGCTAAGCCAAGAGCGTCTTGCTATCTTCCCAAAAGCGGAGGCATATCGGTATCATGACATGCTTTATGTGCTATTTCATATGCCCGCATCTCGCTCTCATACGCTTGTTCCCAGCGACGGAGTTCCCAGGGTAGCGCGCCACGCATGCTTGCCTCTTGCAGTTTGTTCAAGACGGCTTGGAGCTGCTGCTCTGCCAACTTCAGCCGCCAGGTCGACTGAGCGTCATCTGGCTTACCCACTGAGGAAGGAGTCTCTTCCTGTGGTGTTGACACCGCAGGGGGCATATCCTCATCAGCAGGAGTGGCAGACGGAGCCGACCGGAAGGGCAATACCTTGTCTTGGGCAGGCAAGCGCAAGCCCCACTTGCGTCGGCGTTCTCTGACCAGCGTGCCAAAGTCTTTGCCTGATTTGGCCGACTCTTTGCGTAGCGCCGGGACGATCTCGCCCACCGCCATTGAGAGGTCGTATTGGCCCCCATGCGGATGCAACCGCGCTACCCGGCTGACCAGTGTGCCATAATTGAGGCGATCTAACGTCAACACATCCGCTGCCTGTTGCTGCTTGCGAATGAGCCGCCGTGCAGGCGCAGGAGACGCCGTGAAGGTTGCCTGTTGCACCACCCGCCAGGCCGGATCAGTGGGCCAGCGTGAGCGGTTACTATCGGTTTCCAGCGGAACAATCTGGCGTATCCATGCCACATTTACGGCGTCTGGGCAGTCTTCTTCCGGCTGCCCAACGCCATGCCCCCACACATCTTGCTGATGTTCCAAGAACTGCCAGGGATCGTCCAGGCAGGGCGTGACTTTGCCCGGCAGGCGCAATTCGCGAAACACCTCACGCCGCAAGCGGAGTTCATGGCGCGTCACCCGCTCGTCAGGCTGTCTGCCATTCGCCGCCCAGATCGGCTCCATATAGCGGCGGTTCGTCAACTGGTTTTGGAGGGTTTTATCGTAGAGCACAAAGGAGATCGCCCCGCCGACCGACCAGGACGCTCCAGAGTAGCGTTTCCCTTGCCGATAGGTCGTGAGCGGACGATCTTCCAGGGGCGTCTCGAGGTCAGCTTGCGCCCGCAGAGCCGAGGGCGAGATGCTTGGCCCAAAGAGATCATCATCTTCCTCATCAGCGAAGGGATCATCCAGATCAGCCAACACATCCAGGTCATCCAGCACATCGGCGAAGGGATCATCCCACTCCATCGCCAGGTCGTTGTCATCCCCTAGTGTTTTGTGTTCGCCACGCAGATCGCGCTGCAATGCCTCGATCTGTGTGCGCGCCGCCTCGTATACCGCCTGTTTGCGCGAACGGGAGACGAAGCGAGCGAGGCCGTCCTCAGTGATCGGGGCATTGACCACATCTACGGCCAGATGCGCCTGGCTGACCTGCCACTGGCCGAAGGTGTTTCCCCACAGCCGCTTGAAGAGCGCGTCTAGCTCGTTGAGGGCGCGCAGCGGGGTGAGCCGCCACAGGCATTCGGCGCCGAGGCGCACTTGGGCGATCACCCGACCGAGCGGCGCTTTGCGGATGGCGATGTTGACTGAGGGGTTGCGCAGGATGTAGCCCCAGGACACCCCGCCGGATTGGGCGGCGCTTGATCCGAAGCGGTACATCTGTACCGGCGCGCCGTCGTACTTCCAGGGCGTGTCTAGTTCGCACTCTTCTTCCCTGGCTTGGGCTTGCAACGC
>JAJPIU010000199.1 GCA_021324535.1 Pseudomonadota bacterium | reverse complement strand
TCTTCCGAGAAAGAGGAAAGAGCGTGCAAGCGTTCCTGTTGAACCTGCATCTGATATTCGTCTGGCCAGTGTTGCTCGCCGGAGTCGTCAGCTTGATCATCGGCCTGATCCTGCTGATAGACCGCTGGCGGCAGCTTGCCCCAATATCTACTGCGCAAGCTACTGCGCAAGCCACGACAAACGCTGAGGCTATTGAGACTACTGCGGCGCCCGAGACAGCCGAGAAACCAGCAGCCACACCAGCCCCACCGCAGACCACCTTGCAGCGCGCCTTCCGCTGGTCGCTGATCGCTACCGCCGCGCTTGGGGCCATCCAGGTGGCGATTGGGGGCCTTGTCTTCGCCAGCGGTGAGCGACCAAACGATCCTCTGCACTATGTGTACGGCGCGATTGTGCTGCTTTCCATCCCCATCGCTTATGTCTATAGTGACCAAAAGCAGGTGCGCCGCGACATCATCATCATGACGATTGCCGTGGTTGCGGTGATCGGCGCCGCCACACGCGCGTTTATGACCGGCATTGGCCTTCCCTAAAAAAAGCCCTCTTCCCTGGTAAGGGAAGAGTGTTGGGGGTTAGAGTGAGAAAGGACGTTTCCAATGGCGCAGGCTCCCGCAGAGGCGACACCGCCCCCTACGCAGCCTGCGCGCGCCGCATCCCGACGCAACTGGCGGCAGACGCTCTTTCCCTTGAACCACGGCCCCCACGAGATACCTGCGCTCGATGGCCTGCGCGCGGTCGCGGCGCTCGGCGTGCTGGTCTACCACGCCTACTACTCCGTGCAGGCGAACCTCGTCATTGGCGGCCTCAACACCACATTTCTCTGGAATTATGGGCAGACCGGCGTTCACCTGTTCTTCATCCTCTCTGGCTTTCTGCTCTTCACGCCCTACGCCAAAGCCATGCTCGAAGGCAAGCCGCTTCCCTCGCTGCGGCGATTCTACGCCCGGCGCGCCCTACGCATCATTCCGGCGTATGTCGTTTGCCTGGCCATCCTGGTGGCGCTGAGCCTGCCGCAGTATCTCTCGCTGACGGGCCTGGAAAACATCGGTTTGCATCTCGTCTTCTTCCATGACGACGTGCCCCTGTTCAACCGCGCCATCGAAGGCCCCATGTGGACACTGGCCGTCGAAGTGCAGTTCTACCTGCTGCTGCCACTCTTTGCAGCGGTCGCCGGGCGGCTTGTTGGCGCAACGCGCTCGCGCGAACGGGTGTTTGTCTGCGTGCTCGGCTTCATTGGAGGCGCATTGCTCCTGCGGGCGATTGATACTGAGATTCATGGACGACTGATCACGCTGCACGGCGCAACGAAGACGATTGCCACGCTCGTCTTCTGGCTGACCTACGGCGTGCAGGGCAAATACCTCGAAGTGTTTGGTTTGGGTATGTTGGGTAGCGTGTTGTTTGTGATCGGGCAGAGCGCACAGCGCCAGCGTAAGCGCAAACACCAACGCAAATATCAGCGGAAAGCGTTGGCCAACTCCACGCCGGGCTGGCCACGCGCCGTAGGGCGTGCGCTCTTCGTCGGCGCGTTCCCGGTGAGCGTGGCGCTGGCCGCCTGGGCAAACTCTGTCAACATCGAGACGCCGCCCTACTTCCTGCTCTACCACGCGACCGATCTGGCGATTCTCTGTGGGCCGCTGCTGGTAGGGCTTGGCTACGCAATGCTGGTGATGGGCGCGCTATGGAGCGACGGGCGTATTCGCGCCATCTTTGAGTGGGCGCCGCTCCGCTTCGTTGGGCTGATCTCCTACAGCCTCTACCTGTGGCACCAGCCAATCATCTTTGCCGCGCGTCCGCTTACTACGGCGCTTCCCACGCCCTTACAGTTCCCTGCCGCGCTGGTGGTTGGCCTTGTCGTCGCGCTGCCGGTGGCCTATCTCTCCTATCAGTTCGTCGAGCGGCCCTTCCTGCAACGGCGCAAGCAGATAGGCGAGCGCGCAGAGGAAGCCTTTGCGGCGCCTGCCTCGCTCTCCCACAGCTCATCATAACTCACCACAACTCATCGCAACTAATTCTGCGCGCTCGGCGTGGGGGATGTCTGGATGGTCACGGCATCGATGCGCCAACCAGCAGGCAGATGCACCAACGTGAGCGTCGCCGGAAGCGTGAAGTTGACCGGCTGGGTGGTCAGTGGTGGCGCGCCATAGCCTGACAGCGTTACCTGCATCGTCGCCACGCGATCATTTGATGAGACCGTCAGCGTTTGCGGCTGCGGATCGCACTTTGTGATGCCAAGCGTCGCGCCGAAGGATTGCGCAAAAGCAGGCTCACCTCCCTGTTCCTGCTGATATGGCGGTGAGAGCCAGGAATAGGCTTTCGCGTAGTCATGAGCGACCATCGCGCTACAAAATCCGTTCACTGGCGTCAGGGGATCGAGGTCAACGCTTTGGAGTGAGAGATCAACCGCGCCGATCAGCCATGTCGCGCCGTTGGGCGCAAGCGTCACCTGCCCATGCAGCGTCGCGGCGGCGTGCTTCTCGCTGGGCGCGCCTGCCCGCTTCAGGGTGACGTCGAAGACTTCGAGCGAGGGTTGTCGCCAGAAGATAAACATACCAGCCTGGCTGGCAAGGCTCGCCGAGCAGGAGGTCACGCGGCCAAACAATTGATCGCGCAGAAGCTGATCGGCGACATACTGCTGCTGCGAGATGCTCGCCTGATACGCCGGTAAAAAGAGCCGGTACGCCGTAGAATAGTTGGCCTGGGTAAGCGCGGCGCAATAGGCGTTGACGACACGGGTAGGCGCTTTGGCTTGTTGCTGCCCATAGAAAAATGCGCCACCCACTCCCAATGCAGCCACCACAAGCGCCACGACTAAAGCGACGATGGCGACACGCGAAGCGCCGCCCTTGCGCCTGGCAGGAGCGGGAGCCGCTGGGGGCGTTTGCGTCTCTTGCGGCGAAGGGAGGGTTTCGCCTGGCGCGCCTGTTGGTCGCCGCCAGGGCGAAGATGGAGGCGCGCCAGGCGCCGGAGCCGAGGGAGGCGCAAGGGCAGGCGTTGGGCGTTGCAGAACCGGCGTACGCTCCGACATCGTCATTGGCCCAGCAGATGGATAGCCAACCGACGGCGCGCCATACGTTGCGGGTGGAGTGGCCCAGCGCGGCGACGCCTGTTCGAGCGACTGATGACCCCATGCAGGCGCGCCATCTCCACGGCCTGCCATGTTCGGGGGAGTCTCACTCGGCGTAACGAGCTGTGGCTGCTCTGGAGTTGTTTGTTTGGGCAGTGTAGGCGCTATTGGTTGCGCTGGCGCCTGCCGGTCGCGCTGGTCAACCCAGGCGTCGGCGTTCCACGGCGTAGGGGCGGCAGGGGGAGCGGTTGGCCGGGGGCGGGGCGCACGCGGTGGCAGCGTCGTCTCCTCGTCAACCGGGACGGCAGGCGCGGCGTCGGGTGATTCCAGGCGTGGCGCGCCAAACGCTGGCGGCGCTGTATGCAGCCGCGCGGTTGGGAGGTCGGCGACACCGGAATCCACAGCGCCAGTTGGAGCGGCTTGCTCAGCCGCAAGAGCGTCGTCCCAGGGCTGCGGCAAAGGATCGAAAGGATCGAATCGCTCTTCCGCAATTGGGCGAGTGATCTTCGGCTGACGCTGTTCGCCCCCGCCGACAGGGGGTTCCGGCGCAGTGGGCGGCGTATTCGGCATATTCGGCGCATTTGGCGTAACCGGCGCGGGCAGGCGATCTGTCTCCACCTCGGTGAACGACAGCGCAGCGGGCGGCTCACTGGCGGGGCGGATGGCCTGGGGTTGCGCTACGGCGCTCACCGGCTCCGTCGCCAGCGTCTCCAATGGCTCCAGCGCAGGCTGCCTGTCATCGGGCGCTTCCACAACGGAGAGCGTTGGGGCGTCGGTAGTCCGTACCGGCGGCGCGGTCAGTCGCCCGGTAGGAAACTCGTCTATGTGTGGCTGTGGCAACGATGGAGCAAAGGATGGCGGAGCAACGGGAGGAAAAGCAGCTCCCTGGCGCTCAGGCAAGGGTGGCGTCTGATCGCTGGTGTTGGCGACATTGGCGCCTGCCTGCCCATTCTGGGTGTTCTGCCCATTCTGGGCGTTCTGGGCGTTCTCATAGTCTCGAAGCGCCCGCTCAAACTCACCGGTCGCAGACATCTCTTCCGGCTCTCTCCGCTCCTCCGTTTGCCCTTGTAGCCCTTGTAGCCCTTGTGGCGCGTCTTCGCGCTGATATCCCATGCGCCCCTCCTGGTCTTGCCATCTCTCACTGTTTCGTCGTAGCGACGCCTTCGCCACAGCGCCGATTGTGCCACGCGCTCATACACTATAAATACAACCAATACAAAAGAGACCCGATGCACGCCCAACCAGGCGCAGGAAAAAACATATCCTTCAGTACAGACGGGCGAGGGGCGGCGCAGTATCCGCAGCATGCTCTTCCGCCAGTTGGCGGCTTCATCTCAGCCGTTGCTTCATCTGGCCCATCGGGGGAGTAGGTCATGGCTTGACAGGGTTTCTCTCCATCGGCTACACTGCGAACAATGTTAAGTAAATTTCTTTTCTTAGCAGACGTCACTCCTGTGGCGACCATTCATCGGCGACGGTAGCCGAACATGCCAGATCGGCTAGTCCGGCAAGGGCGCCCGCTTCTGGCGCGTCAGACGAGATGAGAACACCTTTTTTCTTCGTGACCGCACATGGCTATTCATCCCTTCCAACAGCATGAGGAGCGCGCTCGTGACCATAACGCTTGACGGCCCAGCGGCGCCTGGCAGCCTGCGTCGCATCAATCGCCTGACTATTCTACGTCTGTTACGACAGATGGGGTCGGTCACGAAGCCTACCCTTGCGAAAACGACCGGAATGAGCCGTCCAACGGTTTCCAAGCTGGTGGATGCGCTTGAGCTTGACGGGCTGGCAAGAGCCGTTGGCGCCACCCAGCCCACCGCCAGCGGTGGCAAGCCTGCCGTGCTCTATCAATTCAACGCGACCGGTGTGCGATGCGGCGCTATCTTTCTGCGAGTAGACTCCGCACAGTTCGCCGTGATGGATGGTAATGGACGCGCCCTGGGTTTGATCGAGCGCACGCTGGGGCCAGATACCCGCCCAGGCCCGGTAATCGCCCTGTTGATTGAAACGTTCCGCGAACTGCTCTCTATGCTCTCGCTCACTCCCGATCAATTGATCGGCGTCGGCATTGGCGTGCCAGGGCTTGCCTCACAGCAGCGCGGTATCGTTCATCTTGCCCCCCACCTGCCCGACTGGCAGGATGTGCCCCTTGGCGAGCAACTGGCCCAGGCGCTCGATACACAGGTTTGGGTGGGCAACGACTCACATGTGCAGGCGCTGGCCGAACGGCAGTTTGGCCTGGGGCGCGACGGCAAGGAGTTCATCACTGTCCAGAGCGGCATTGGCCTCTCAGCGGCCTATTTTCTGCGCGACGCGCTTTATCGTGGCTACGCCGACACCGCTGGCGAGGTGGGCCATATGACCGTGCAGGAAGACGGCCTACCCTGCTCATGCGGCAACCAGGGCTGTTGGGAGACGCTCGCCTCCACCACGGCGCTCGTCGAGAACGCCTGCCACAGGGAGCAAGGCGGCTACCGCCTGCCCGATTGGCTGAGCGTCCCGGACACCTCCGCCGAGCGGCTTGCTACCGCCTGCACGCTGACCCACCATGAGATCACCAGCATCGCATCCGCCATCTTCGCTGCCGCCCGCGATGAGCAACCGGACGCGCAGGAGCTTGTGCGGCGTCACGCTTACCACTTTGGTGTAGGCGTCGCCAATATTGTCAATGCGCTCAACCCCGGTCGCATCATCATCTGGGGAGCCTCCACCGCAGGTGGCGCGCTCTTCCTGGAAGGTGTGCGCGAAGTGGTGCGCAGCCGCTCGATGAGCCGTCCGCGAGAGGTCTGTGAGATCAGGTTCTCGCAATTGGGCCAGAACGTCGGTCTATTGGGCGCCGCCAGCCTGGCGCTGACTGCGCTCTTCGATGGCTCCCTCGCTGAATCCTCGCGCGCCTGAGCGCCTGAGCGCCTGATCCTCCCACGCTCAACTGGCCGCCAATCGCGAGCCTGCCAGATCACAAAGTAAAGAATGTTGCTTTACTTTGATAAAACAGTGTGAGTTTCCCGTCTGTCGGAGCGTACTCTTTGTGTAACCCGATGGCTGAATGTGGACGCTGGCCGGTTGTGCGGCCGCCTATGAGCCTAAGATCCGTACCATCCTCTACGTGATGTGTGGAGGCGTATGAGCGCCAGACTTCACTGGTTATCTGCTCTGTGGCCGGTTCAGCGCATTTCTGGCAGGAAAGGGGGAAGGCGACTACGTCGGCGAGGTGGCGTGTGCGCGCATGTGCTCGCTCTGCCACTACTTTGCCACAAGGCAAGTAAGGATTCTTGACAAACTTACTTCCCTTGTGCTATCTCTTATCGCACGTAGTCTAGACCGTGTTCTCGTCGTGTCATGTCTAGTCTTCGCGCGAGTATTTTCGTGAACGGAGTGGTACACGTATGCAATTGACGCATCTGGCTCAGCGACGATTGAGCGTCGTCGCAGTCCTCGCGGCCACCTTGATGGTCGCTGTGCTTGCCGGTTGTGGCAGCGGCGGCAACAGTTCCGCCAGCGGCCCCAAAGGCTGCATGAAAGTTGGCGTCCTGTTCCCTGAGACCAACTCATCTCCCCGCTGGGAAGGGTACGACCATCCTTTGTTGGTCGCCGCGCTCAAACAAGACCTGCCAGGCGTAAGCATTGACTACAACAACGCCAACGGCAGCGCCAGCACCCAGCAATCGCAGGCTGAGGCCGACCTGGCTCGTGGTGACTGCATCCTGGTGGTCGCGGCGCATGATAGCATCGCCGCCGCCTCGATTGTTACTGCTGCCAAGCAGCACAACGTGCCGGTCATCGCCTATGACCGCCTGATCCAGAGCAACGACCTCGCCTACTACGTCTCGTTCGACAACGTGCAGGTTGGCAAGCTGCAAGGCCAGTACATCGCTGACCACTACAAGCAGTACGTCACTCAGGATGGCAACAACAACATCGCCATCATCAAGGGCGCCGACACCGACAACAACGCCCACCTCTTCGCGCAAGGCGGCCACAGTGTCCTCGATCCGTTGATCAGCAGCGGCCAGCTCAAGAACGTCTATGAGCAGTTCACCCCCAACTGGAACCCCCCGGATGGCCAGCGCGAGGTTGAGGCTGCGCTGACGCTCACCGGCAACAAGCTCGCCGTGGTCTACACCGCCAACGACGACCTTGGTGGCGCTGCTGTGCAGGCGCTCAAGGCTGTTGGTCTGGCGGGCAAGGTACTCGTCACCGGTCAGGACGCGACGATCCCTGGTTTGCAGCGCATCCTGCTGGGCACACAGTCCATGACGGTCTTCAAGCCCTACGCCAAAGAGGCCGACGCGACAGCCCAACTGGTAGCTGCCATCAGCAAGGGCCAGAGCACGGCCTCGCTGACCGGTGGCGCCACGGTGGCGACACAGGGCGGGGCGAACATCCCCTCCGTGCTCGAGACGCCGATCTCTATTGACAAGACCAACATTAACGAAGTGGTCGCCAGCGGCCAGGTGACGAAGGCGCAGATTTGCCAGGGTCTCCCGGCGGGTACCGGCGGGTTCTGTTAAACCGCCGATAGCCATCAACCAACAAGCCAGCGGTGGTGGTTTGTCCGTCCGGCGGGAACGTCGGGGCCATCACCACTGGCGTTTGGGGGGGTACTTGTGCTATGTTGCAAGTATCTCCTCGTTTTCTATGTTCTCTGGCGTATATGCCCGTATGTCCGGCTCTGCCCAGTTTCGATACTCGCCAAAAGCGCCAAGACGGCGGAGCCAGAGGAGCGCCATCACGGTGAAATGAACTGTAGAGACGCCAGAAACTACGATGGGCGGTGGTAGACCCCTCTAGCCCCCAATGCGTCGTGCTGGCTTAGGCACAAAAGGGAAGGCAACACGTGGCTGATCAAGCGTATGGCGTCTCAGCGGAAGGCGCCGCCCCAGATGTTGGTGTGTATCATGGCACGCCAGCGCTCCGATTACAGGGTATCTCCAAGGCGTTTGGCACCGTGCAGGCGTTGCAGAACGTGAACTTTGAGGTCTATTCCGGCGAGGTCGTTGGGTTGGTGGGCGACAACGGCGCAGGAAAGTCCACCTTGATCAAAATCATAGCGGGCGCGTATGTCGCCGATCGTGGCGAGATCTTCGTCGAGGGTCAGCGCGTCAACATCAGTACCCCACAAGACGCCACGCGCGTCGGCATCGAGACGGTCTACCAGGACTTGGCGCTCTGCGACAATCTGAATGTTGTCGCAAATCTCTTCCTCGGGCGCGAAGAACGCACGACGATCATTCCCTACCTGGTGCGCCCAATGAACGAGCTGAAGATGGAGTCAGAGGCGCGCGAGGTGTTGCGCCAGCTCGATGTGAAGATTCCCTCGATGCGCGTTCCTGTCTCCTCGCTCTCCGGCGGCCAGCGGCAATCCATCGCGGTCGCCCGCACCATCCTCCACAAGGCAAAGATTGTCCTGCTGGACGAGCCGACAGCGGCGCTTGGTGTCGCGCAGACACGCCAGGTATTGAACCTGATCCGCCGTCTGCGTGAGCAAGGGTTGGCCGTGGTTGTCATCTCGCACAATCTTGCCGATGTGTTCGAGGTCGTGGATCGTGTGATTGTCATGCGGCTGGGCCAGCGCGTAGCTACTTTTGACGTCAAGACGGCCACCTCTGAGCAGGTAGTGGCAGCCATCACTGGCGCCGATCTCAGCTTCAAAGAACTTGCCGCGTTCGATGGCGCGAAAGAAGACGCCGCCAAATCCAGCCAGGGGAAGACACTGGCGTCGGAGGCATAACATGGAAAAGACCGAAGTGACAGATCAGGATCAGCCCCCTGTCAGTGATTCGCTCCACGCTGAGGCTACCGCCGCTGTTCCCGGCGAGACGGCTGCCGTGACAGCTCCTGCGCAGCAGACGACTTCCTTCAGTATCCAAACCTTCTTGCGTGGCGATCTGGGCGCCCTGCCGGTCGCGCTCACGCTCATTCTGATCGCCATCTTCTTCCAGATCACCAGTCATGGGCTGTTCCTCAGCCCGGTGAACCTGAGCGACCTCGTCAACCAGATCGCTGCGCTGGGCGCCGTCGGTCTGGCCTCTGTGCTGGTCTTGCTGATTGGCGAGATTGACCTGTCGCTGGGTGTTGTCTCCTACACCTGCGCGTCGGTGACGGGGGTGCTTTCAGTCTACCATAACTGGCCAGCCATTCCAGCGTTGGCGGCGGGACTGATCGCTGGCGCAGTGATCGGCCTGATCAACGGCTTCTTCATTGCCGTGTTGCGTGTCCCCTCGTTTATCGTCACACTGGCCGCGTTGTTAGGCTATCAAGGTGTGGTGCTCCACCTGCTCGGCACGAATACCAGCCTGAATATCTTTGACCCCACCATCGCCAACCTCGCCACCACCTATCTGCCAGATTATCTCGGCGTTGGGCTGCCCGTCATCGCGGTGGCGCTCTATATTGGCGTCATTCTGTTCGCGCGTCTGCGTCGGCAGAGCATGGGATTGGCCGTTGCGCCTGCCTGGACGATGTGGACGCAGTTCGGAGTCATCGTCGTGCTGACGGCGGTGATCCTGACGTTGTTCGAAGCGTACAGGGGGGTGCCACAGTCGGCGATGATCTTGCTCGGCTTCGTCGCCCTGTTCTGGCTGATCCTGCGCTTCACAGGGTTTGGTCGCCATGTCTATGCGGTAGGCGGCAACGCCGAGGCGGCGCGCCGTTCAGGCATCAACGTCACAGGGATCAGGATAGCAATCTTCACGCTGGCCTCCATGCTGGCCGCAGTCGGTGGTATCCTCGCCGCCTCGCGGTTGGATACCGCCTCGTCGGAAGTTGACCCCACACTGCTGCTGAATGCGATTGCCACAGCGGTGATCGGCGGCGTCAGCCTGTTTGGCGGGCGTGGCTCCGTCTGGGCGGTGGTGCTTGGCTCGCTGGTCATCGGCGGGCTTGCCAATGGCCTGGGCCTGCTCAACGCGAACACCGATATTGTCTATATGGTTGAGGGCGTCGTGCTGCTGATCGCTGTCACCGCCGATGCGCTGGCCCGGCGTCGCAGCCTTGCCTCCGGGAGATAGGCGCGCCGACAGGCATAGCGAACAGCGCGCGCTGGCGCGTACAATAGAGGGTGTACAGAGCGTACACACTAGCTCTGCGGCTCGGAGGGAAAACATCCCTTCGGGCCGTTCTTGCTACCTATCGTTTCGTTTACCAACATTCTCGATCATCATAAGGACGCCGCCGACCATGAGCACACCCAACACCCCAACGCCTCCTAACAGTCCCGACACACAAAACGCCTCGGCCACGCCAGTCAGCGCGACAAGCGCCGCCAGTGGCGAGCTTGCTCCCAACTATTTCCGCCACACCTTCGCCAACGGGCTTGAAATGGTAGGGCAACGCATGCCCAGCCTGGCCTCCGTTACCTTCGGCGTGCAGCTCAACGCGGGCATTCGCGACGAGCCAGAGGATCGCCTGGGGCTGACCAACCTGCTGGCGGAGATGATGTTTCAGGGGACAGAGAATCGCTCGGTACGACAGCTCACCGAGGAGTTCGAGGCGATTGGCGCACGCAAAGGCGGCGAGGCGGGCATGGAGTTCGCCCGCTATTCCGCGCAGATCGTTGGCAATCGGCTGGATCGCGCGCTCGACCTGATGACCGACGTGCTGCTACATCCGCTCTTCCCCAACGACGAGTTCAACCAGATGCGCAACATCCAATTGCAAGAGATTCGCCGCCGCGACGACGAGCCAATGCGCCGTATCTTCGACCTCGTGCGCGAAAAGTTCTATGCGGGCACACGCCTGGGCCGCCGCTCGCTCGGCAAACGCGAAACGGTGGAGGCGCTGACGCCCGACGACTTGCGCACATTCTATCGCGCGCGCTACCAGCCTCGGGGATCGCTCGTCGCCATCGCGGGCGCCTTTGAGTGGGATCACGCTGTGGCGCGCGTGGGGGAACTGCTTGGCGGGTGGAACGGCGCAACGCCCGCCTCAGAGATCGATCATCCCCATCCTCAGCCGGATGTCAACATCGAGCTACAGCCAGAGGCCAACCAGGAGCATATCGGCATGGCGTTCCCTTTCGTGCCCTATGGCGACCCCGACTACTACGCCGCCTCGGTCGCGCTAGAAATATTCGGCGGCGGCATGACCTCACGCCTCTTCCGCGAGGTGCGCGAGAAGCGCGGGCTTGTCTATTCGGTGGCGGCCATCTTCGCGCCAAACGGTAGCTATGGCGCGGGCTACCTCTACGCTGGCACAACGCCAGAGAAGTCGCCGGAGACGGTGCGTGTGATGCTCGAAGAGCTACGCCGCCTGCAAGATGAAGGCGTGACGGAGGACGAGCTTGCCCGCGCCAAGACGCAGCTCAAGAGCGAACTGGTGATGCGCGGCGAAAGCTCAGCCGCCCGGATGGGCGCGCTCATGCGCTCGTGGTGGTTCGAGCGGCGGCTGATCCCCATCCAGGAGGTGAAGACTGCCGTGGATAGCGTCACCACTGGGCAGATTCTTAGCCTGCTCAAACGCTTCCCGCCGACGCAGCCGCTGGTGATCGGCGCAATTGGCCCGCGCACCCGCGAGGAACTTGTAGGCGATCTGGCGGGCTAGCCCAGCCACCGGGTGAAGAACTCCGCTGCGAGCCAGTAGCCACGGAGCGTGTTGCTGCGCTTGGTGAAGCCGTGGCCCTCGTCTGGGAAGACGACGTACTCCACCGTGCGGCCAAGCTCACGCAGGCGCTCCACCATCTGGTCGGACTCCGACTTCACGACGCGCGGATCGTTCGCCCCCTGCATCACCAGCAAAGGCGCGCGTACCTGCTCCACATAGGTGATCGGCGACCGCTGACGCATCATTTCGGCGTCGGAGGGATCATCGGGATCGCCCACCCACTGCGTCATCATGCGGCGCCAGGTCGGCGGCACATTGCGCGCGAAGGTCAGCAGATTGCTTGGCCCCACGATGTCCACGGCAGCCGCCCAATACTCCGGCAGGCGTGTCACCGCCGAAAGCGTGGCAAAGCCGCCGAAGCTGCCGCCATAGACACCCAGCCGGTCGGCGTCTACCCAGGGCAGGGTACGCGCATACTCCGCCGCTGCCTGGATGTCCTTTAGTTCCGCGCCGCCCCAATCGCGATGGATCAACTTCTGATAGGACAATCCATAGCCGGAACTACCGCGAATGTTGGGCGCCAGCACGCCGATCCCCTTTGAGAGCAGATATTGATAGAACGCGCGGTACTCCACCCGCTCCTGCGCCTCCGGGCCGCCATGTATCGAGACGATCAGCGGCGCACGTTGGCCGTCGGAGGTACGTGGACGATAGAGCCAGGCGGGAATCTCGCGACCATCGAAGGTGGGATAGGTGATAGACTCCGGCTCAACCAGGTCTGATGGCGTCAGGCCGCCCAGCATGCCAAACGTCAGGCGGCGCAGGTGGGGCGTGGCCAGCGCGCCGATGGGGCCAAGCGTCACGATATAGATTTCAGCGGGGGCGGTCGAGGCGTTGATACGTAGCGCCAGCGTCTGGCCGTCGCGCGCCAGCGTCAACTGCTCGATCACCCCAACTGGCAGGCCAGACATCCGCAGCGCCACCTGATCGCCATCGCGCAGATAGAGCTGGCTGCGTCCGCTCTCGTTCAGCGCCCATACCAACCGCTGGCCATCCGCGCTCAGCGCAAGCTGCTCCACATCCCACTCCGGCGCCACCAGCCACTCGATCTCGCCGCTTGCCAGCCGATAGCGAGCAATACCCTTGAACTCGCGGCCACGGTCGGTGATGACGTAGAAGCCGGTGCTATCGGGCAGCCACGGCCCCGGCGCCAGGAAGAACGGCTCCGCATGCGGCAAGACCTCGCGCATCTCACCGGTCGCCGCCTCTACCAGCCAGAGATGCAGATCGGTATTGCTGCGCAGGTCAACCACTGTCAGATAGCGGCCATCCGGCGACCAATTGACAGGAATGTTGTAGCGCCCGTTGGCCACCAGGCGGCGCACCTCGCCCGTCTGCATGTCGCGCACCAGCACATCGCCATCGGTTGAGATGCGGTCGTTGCCGCCATAGGCCAGATAGCGCCCATCCGGCGAGAGGCTCTCATCCGAGAACTGATACTGTGCGTTGGGATTATTCGTGAGGTAGGTGATCACCCCGCCCTGCGCCGGAATGGTGAAGAGGTCGTATTGCTCGCTGCCCGCGCGGTCGGCCGCGCCAATGATATTGCCATTTGGCGCCCAAATCACACCCCGCGCCGTCTCCTCCTCGAAGGTCGTCACCTGCGAGGCCCAGCCGCCCGTCACCGCCTGCCGCCAGATGTTGAGCTGACCGGAGGTATTGGTGATATAGGCGATCTGGCTGCTATCAGGCGAAAACGCCAGATTGCCAAAATGAATGCGTGTGGCGAAGTAGCGCATGAAGTCGGGATCGCGTACTTCGTTCGCCTCATTCATAGCGGCTGCCGCCTCGGCTGCCTCCGTGGCCTCGGCGTTGTCAGTGGTTGTGGGTGGCGTCGCTGGCGCTGGCGTCTCCGTCACTTCCACCATCGCCTCAGCCGCGTTCGTAGTCTCTGGAGCGGGCGCCGCCGCTTCCACTGCCGCTTCCGCCGCGCCTGGCGTCTCCATAGTCGGCGCTTCCGCAGGAGCAGTTTCCGTCGCCTCGGATTGGGTGGCTTCGGGCGATTGCGTTGGCGCCTCCTGAGCTTCCGCCGCTGGCTGAGCGGCCTCAACGTCCGGCGTTGGCGCCTGTGTGCCAGCATCGCCGCCAGAGGACGCTTCCAGAGCTGGCGTCTCCTGAGGAGCGACCTCGTCAACGGCCCCAGCAGTGGCCTCATCCGCCTGCGTTGCGGCGTCTGGCGTCACACCAGCTACCCCCAACGCCTCCTCAGTCGTATTGGAAGTGTCTGCGGCGCTGGCCACCTCTGTGGATGTTGCGTCGGTATCGCGAGTCGCCTCGTCCGATGGCGTCTGCGCCAATGTCGGGTCACTGGCAAATGGCGTGTTTGCTTCGTCGCTCTCAGCCGCCACCGCATCGGTTGGGTCGCCTGCCTGTGCAGACTGGTTCGGTTGGCTCGGTTGCGACGCCGCTGACGCCTGATCGGCCACATCGCCGGTATACCCATTCGTCGCGGCGTTCTCGGCGCCTTGTGGCGCAGACGGCTCATGTGTCGGGGTCTCGACAGTATCCGACGGTGGCGCCTCGGTCGCATCAACTGGGGCGGCTGGCGCTGTCTCCATGGTTTCGGCGTCCGCCTGGGCGGACGCCACGGTAGGCGCGGCAGGCGATGTATCAGAAGAGATCGTTTCGCTCGCTTCATCGGCCTGCGCGCGCGCAGCCGCCAGCACATCGGGTGTGATCTTGAGCGTTGGGGTCTCGTCGGTGGTCATAGAGCCACAATCCTTTCGAGTCTTCGAATCTTCGAGTCGCAGAGAGCTCGTTGTGTGTTGTACGCTATTGTACGCCATTTCAAGCGATATGATCGCGCCTACGCCCAAACGGCATAGCCAGGCTGGCGCTTTATCACGTCAACATACCCAATTGTCATGCGCTATGCAAGCATACTGCGCGCCAAAAAGGAGCCTTTGATGGCGACACCATCACCCACATCCGGCAGGATCTCCCTCGTCCGCAGGACTCTTCGCATATCCCCCTTAAAGCGCCAGCAGGCCACTCTATTGCTTTGCTTGCTGGGGTTGGCGTTGCTCATTCTCCCTGCCTGTTCCGCGCGGCTAGGCAGTGGTGTGTGTTCACCCAGCCACGGCACAACCGTCCCCGCGCAGATTGACCATAACAATCAGGGGGCTGTGTTGGTGATTGTCCAGGTGACGATCAATGGGCATGGGCCATACGCCTTTGCGTTTGATACGGGCGCCAGTGTCTCGCTGATTGACCAACACCTGGCGGACTCGCTCTCTCTTCCGGCGGCTGGCGCGCCACAACCCGTCACAGGCATTGGGGGAGACGAGGAAGTTACCCCTGTACGGATCACTCACTGGTCAGTGGGCAAGGCAAGCCTGCCCCCGACAACCATCGTCAGCGGGGCGCTTACCCAGTTTGATAGCTCAACCAACGTACAAGGGCTGCTTGGCTCAGACGTGCTGAGCCAGGTGGGCGCCGTCACCATTGACTACGACACCAGCACCGTGACCATTGGCGGATGACGAGGAGATGACGAGGAGATGACGTGGAGATGACGTGGAAGAGATCAGCGATGAGCGCTACCAGGACTGCGGGGGTTGGCATGTTGCTTGCATGGCGACAGGCGCATACGTAATACATAACTGAAGCAATGGCAAAACAAGCGAAGCTGGGGCGAGGGGGAAAAGGGGAAAGGGACGAATGAACAAGACGGCTGAGCAGCGCAAAGCAGCCGACGTGCGCGCTGACGTGATCGAGCCTGCGGACTTGCAGCGCGGCGACATCGTGCTGTTTGGGCCGGATGGCACACTCGGCGCGTGGCTGATCCAGATCGCTACCTGGTCGCACTATCACCATGTTGCGATCTACGACGAGCATGGCAAGATCATTCAGGCCATGCCCAGCGGTGTGGACTGGGGACAGTTGACACATCCTCACCTGATTGGCCTGCGTCCGCGCGTGGAGGAGCAGCAACGTATTCAGGCTGACGAGTGGGCGCGCAGCAAGATCGGCGATCGCTACGATCATCGTGGCCTCTTCCTGATTGAGTTTGATCGTTTTTTTCCTGGCCTGCGTCTCGATAACCCACCCGCCAACCGGTTCAGTTGCGCCGTTTTCGTCGCCGAAGCCTATAAGTCAGCGGGAGTAGATCTCTTTCCCAAGCAGCGCTGGCAAGACCTCGTTCCAGGCGATTTCGCCGATCTGGCTGCGGGGCCATTACCCAAGCGCACCCATGATAACTGGCCTCCTGTGTTTCCCAATCGCTTCTGAGCCTGCGCTTTGCCGCCGATCACCGTCCTCACCAGCGGAAACACAATGCAGGCGTCCTGAGAAAGTATGAAGAGGCTATACCAGGCGTGATACAATGAAAGAGTCACGCTCAGCTATGCCTCTATACCTGTTGTCCGGCGTTCGCAACGGAAAGCCCGGTGTGGCGTAGAAGAAATACACTCACTACTGAACTGAGCGGACGTAGCAGTGCATAAGATGTTCGGCCCATAGGGAGGAATGTATGGCGAAAAGCGCCCCCTCGAAAAAAGCTCTGGCGGCCACAGCCTCGCCTCCTCCCACGGCGCATGGAAACAGGAGCGCATCGGCGGACGCGGCGTCTGGAAGAAGCACATGGGCGCAGACCACTCTGATCATTGTGGTGGTCACACTACTGCTAGGGATTCCCCCACTTGCGATTGGTGGACAGATGCTCCATCTGTGGAATCTTCCCAAAGGGGTTGTCAGTGTTGGGGTCAACTCGTCGCCGGTCGTTGTCACCTATGAGAAGCCGCTTTCCACACCAGTCCAAATGGTGATCTCGGCCAGCAGCGCGCAGATAGCCAAAACTCCGGGAGCATCGGCGGCCGTCGCGCTCCTTGACGCCGGGTATCCTGTGAGTGTTACACGCTATGCGCTCGTCACTTCCGGCGGCTCCGGGACGCCCGCCCGCTGGGCATCAATTACCTGGCATGGGCCGGTCAACGTGAGCAACGCCAGTGGTGGCCAGGGCTGGATTACCGCCTCCGCGCTGGGCGCGCCCTCATCAGCGCCAGCAAAACTGGTGGGCGATCTTGGCGCGCTCTCCCTTGCGCTTGGTCAGAAGATGGCCTCCTATGGGGAGGACTTCCTTGGCGATCTCTACTTCCCCCTAGATGGCTCACATTATCTCACCGCCTCGACGAAAAATGCCTTCACGCTCGGTGGTGGACTGCGGAGCGTGCTGCTTACCGCGCTCTACGCCAATCAGGAATCGCAGCACAAGCAGCCCAATCTAACGCTTGTCAATGGCCTGGCCTCTGGGAATGCCTCTGCGGGAAGCACAGTCTATCACCAGCTTGGCGATGCGTCGGGCGTAGAGAAATACCTGGCGAAGAACAACATTGTGGGTATCTCGTTGGCGACGGGAAACTGGCAGGGCGCGCACGCTACCACGCTGGCGCTTGTAGAGTTTTACGAGCAGTTCGAGGGATTGGGGAATCACTCATTACTCAATCCGGCTGATCAGCAGGCCGTGCTGACGGCGCTGGTGAACGCCAACCATCTAAGCGTGGCGCAGCTTGGGGCGCAACCGTTGCTTGGCACGGCTGGCCTGTTGGTGGTAGATACCGGGAAAGATGCGGCTGGTTATTGGATGGTTGCCGCAGGCGTCCTCACACAGCCCAATAGCCCTCCAATAGTGGTGGTTGCGGTGGCGCGCGGACAATCTTCCTCAAACGGGGCGCGCGATATGTTACGCGCCTTTTTTGCGCAGCTTGGCTCGGTTGTGAACGGATAGATACGCTGGAGCCTTTCCAGGCGCACAAAAAAGAGTGATCGCCGACGCAGGCTCTACCGGGCAGCCCACGTCCACCAGCAGTCCGGCGCGGGGATAACGCTGTGGGCGGCTGGCGCGATCACTCTCCACAATGACGTCTACACCCACCCATAATCAACGGATGATCGAACGCCATTTCTCCTGCCCTTATTTTCTGCTGATTTCTCATGACTTCTCTTGCGGCCCTTTCAGCTAATCAGCCCCCTCGTCATATGGGGCGACGACATACGCTGGAGTATGGTAATCGCTTGGAATGACCCAGACAACGATTGGCTTGCCCGCCTCCCGTTCGACAAAAGCCTGGCGACCAACATGGGTATGTCCGCTGATCACAGCGTGCAGTTTTCGCAAGGGCGCCAACCGCTGGCCGAGCGTCATATTGCCGAAAAAAGCGTTGATTATTCCCCATTTGGGATCATCGGGCTTACGCAACATCTGCTGGTCGAAGACGGGATCATGCGTGATCACAAAGACTGTGCGTACCATCTCGTCGGATTCGAGCCGGTCGAGTCGCGCACAAAGGGCGTCGCCACAGATGGTTGAAAACTCCTCATCGGTGTACGCCCAATCCATAAAAAACGCATCGGGGAACTTCCGCGCTTTGTATTCGGCGTAAAACTCCTTTGTGCGCGGCTCCGGCGTGGGATCGGCGGCGGAGTAGTCGTACCAGGCGATGGAGCCGATCAGCGCCACCTCGCCTCGCCGCCAGATGGCGTCTTCGAGCCAGAGCATCCCTGCCTCGCGCACGGCGTCGGGCAGGGCGCGCTCCCACAGTTCGAGTGACGACGGGCCGCCGTTGTGTACCCATAGGTCATGGTTACCCACCAGCACAGCCACCTCGCCCGGTATACCCTGGAACAGGCGAAGGCAGCGGCGCACATTGTCAAGCCCTTCGCCAAGGTCGCCTGCCAGCACGGTGAGATCGGGCTGTTCGGCGGCGATGCGCTCCACCAGCAAGCGCAATTCCTCTTCGGTGGTGATGCCCAGGTGCAGGTCACTGGTGACGACGATCTTCGGGCGGGTAGGATGGACAGGTGTACTCATACGGGCGCAATCTCCTGGCGTTCAAGGAGTGACGATCTCGATTGACATCACCATCCTAGCACACCTTCAAGGTGATCATCCCAGCACATCCGATGGCGTCAGCGGCTCCGTGAGGAAACGGGCAGCAACGGGCACATTAATTCGGCGCCTTCCGTATAGGTGAAGATATACGCCTCACAACATTCTACTCAACCGCGTGGAGTGGCCCATCGCCGATCTCGACCCGCCCACAGGTATCGCAGGCGCGCACCTGTTCGCGGCCACGTCGTGTGCGCACGGAACCGGCGGTACGTAGGCCGCCGTCATGGCAATAGGGACATGGCCAGATCGGCACAATATCTTGCTCATCAATCGGGCGAAACGAAGGGCGCACCATCACCGCCATCAACTGATCGCTCCCCAGGCTGATCAGCGCGCGCGTCGCCATCCATCCAGGTTCGAAGCCAACACGCGCACGTCCGCCCCCACCTTTCCTGAGAGGATAGAGCGGTCGCGCTTCATGCGCCCCACACGCTTCTTGGGATTCTCGAGAACATTTGTGAGCAGGCTCCTGCGGGCGCCGATCTGGATAGGTCTCCATGCGTGTGTGTCATCCCTTCTTGGCAGAGTTGTTCCCAGCGCCGCCGTGGCGCGCAGATGTCACGCATCGCAGTGAGTATGCCAGCGCCCAGACAAATACACCATTTGGCCTAATTGCACACTATTGGAAGAGATCGCCTTTCAGGAAGAGCGCACTGCCAGCGTAAAGGACGTATGGAGAGTCGGCTGGTCGGGCGCTGTCACGCTGACATCGAGCGCCCACTCGCCACCCATACTGAAGCCGCCCACCAGGCGATACCGTCCTGCGCCCACTGGCTGCGCCTGACCTGAGCCGCCAGTCATATCCATCGCCGTCATCGTCAGCGCCACGCTCACCTGAGCATGCTCGATTGGCGCGCCGGTGGCGTCGGTGAGCGTGAACGTCAGGGTTTCGTCTTGCCCGGCGCGCGGCGGCGCTGGCGTGACACTCAGGGTAAGGGTATCGAAGCCAAGGGCGCGTGTCTGTGTGGCGGCTCCATCCGTCGCGTGGCCAGCCGGAATCACCTGCCCAAGTGTATCCGCCGCCCACCCCAACCCCAGCAGCGCGACAATGCCCACGACAAGCGCCAACGCAGTCCAGCGGATGATGCGCTTGCGTGACGGTTGGCGCTTTTTGGTAGAGAGGACGTTGTCGGCTGGCTGTCGCCCGTCTTCAAGAGATAATGGAACCATGCGAGCGTTTCTTTCGAGCGTTTCTTCCATAGCGCCGCCGTCTCTGGCGGCGAGTGTGAGGACGTATGGCTATGCGGGTCTCCTGCGCCAGCGCGGAGATTTCGCCTCCGTAGCGCCGCGCTCCTGGGCGGCGCGTATGATCTGCCTCTGGCGCTGATGTCCGATGTCATGTCGCTCTATCGCTTAGCATAGCCTGTGGTATGGCCTCTTCGCCAGCGCAGCCAATGTGTTGAGCCAAAAGACACAGGATCAAAGATCGCGCTATGATCAGCCGTAAGAGTTCGGCAATCTTTAGGGGTTAGGATTTACAAAAAGCGGGAGTGGTAAGCGCCTATGGAGCGTCAACGTCAGTTGCGGATCGTACCCGACGTGCGTACTCAATCGGTGGACGAGCAATCCTCCGACGCGGTGACGTGGGCGCGTGACTGGGGGATGCTGCTGCGGACGGCGCGGCAGGTGGCCGGGCTGAGCCTGATGGATCTCAGCGAGCGCACCGGCCTCTCGAAGGGCTACCTGTCCAAGCTGGAATCCAGCCGGGAGGGCGCGCGCAATCCTTCGCGGGCGACGCTGGTAGCGCTGGCGCGGGCGCTGCCGAGCTTCCGTCCGCTGGCATATACGCTAGAACCAACGCAGCCGCTCGATACAGCGTTCGACGTGCACATGCAGGCGCTTGCCGAGGCGCCGCTTCGTCGCCCATCGGCGTTCTTGATCGGCCAGGGCGTTGAGCAAGGCGAGCGCGGCGCAGCCGAACCAATTCAGCTTGGCTGGCGCGAACTGGAGTTGCTGGTGGCGCTACTGGCGCTCGAACGCTCGGCGCAGGCGCATCCACTGACCGCACGGATGATCGCCCGTGCGGTGGATCGCCCAACCGAGAGCGTGACGCCTGTTCTGGAACGGCTGGCAAGCGATGGTGTATTACATTGCTATCCACCTATGCGCCCAGGTGGGTCGCCCACCTATGCCTGCGATGAGGCGCTTGAGCAGCGGATTGGTCTGAGCCGTGTGGGTGACGCGCTGACGCTGGCGGCTGCATTGCTAGCGCAGGGGCCGTTGCAGCGGACGCGCGCCGATAGCCAGGCGCGTCCGGCGGGACGACCACGCGGGCGACGCATGCCGCTGGATGAAAAGCTGGACGAGGAAGAGTACGATTCGGACTGAGGCCACTACGTGAAGAGCCGGAGCGATTGGGAGCAAACATATGAGCGCGACAGATACATCACCACAATCACACACGACGCCGGAGCCGGAGCGTTCGCCGCTTTCCAGTCCGCCCCCAAACGCGCCGCGTCCGCGCACGCTGGCGCGCCTGGCGACCGGCTCGGCGCTCGTCGCCTCTGCGGTAGGAGTCGTGCTGACCCTGCTGGGGCGCTACTTCATTCCCTCGGTGATTATTACAACACCCGCCGAGCAATTTGGTGATCAGTTTACCTCGCTCATTCCGCTTCCCCTCTTCGAGGCGCTCCTCTCCACTTTCGACGGAAACGCCAAGCATATCTATGTGGCCGGCGTGATCATCGTTGAGGCGCTGCTCACGGCGGCGTTTGGCGTGGCCTATATCGCCGCGCGTCAGGTAATTCGGTTGCGTATCATGGGCGCCAGCGCGAACGTTCAAAGCGCCACGTCCAGTCCTTCGCCCCTGAACCGTTTCCTGTACGCCCAGTTTGGGCGCTTGGCGCCGGGCTACTTCGAGGCTATCTTCATCGTTTTGTTGCTCTGGCTGCTCTCGGCTGGCGTTGTCTCCCCACTGATCGGTGGCGGCTTCTTTGGCGTGAACTTGCTAGGTGGCTCGGGATTGGTCTTCCTGGCGGAGCTTGCGCCGAATGGCATCTTCGCGCTGCTGTTCATTCGGTTGTTCCGCTCTACGCTTGCCTCATTTGCGCTCACTGAAACCGAGGCGACCGAGGCCGAGGAAGCGCCAGCGACGGCGCATGAGCAGCAGGCGCAGGCAAATGAGGCCGCCGATCAACCGGATCAGGCCGATCAGCCACCGCTCTGGCCGCGTGTGCGTCGTCCTGTTCGGGGGGCGCCTATGGCGAACGCAGCCGCACAGGCTGAGGGAGTCTTCTCGCGGCGGGCGCTGGTGCGCCAGGGCATCCTGGCGGCGGTGATCCTGGGCGGCGGCGCGTTGATCTGGGAGGCGCTCTCGAATGGGCTAGGGGCGGCGCTTGGCATTGGTGGCTCTGTGCGCCCACCGCTGGCTATCGGTGGCGCCCCCACGCGCATCGTTCCGCCACCCAAGCCCGTCTACGGCCCCTGGACAAACGTTCCAGGCCAGACGCCAGAGGTCACGACGCCCCAAAACTTCTACTACGTCTCAAAGAATCTGGTGAGCGATCCCTCTATCAACGGCGCAACCTGGCAGTTGACCATTGATGGGCTGGTCGAACATCCCTATACGCTCTCGTACCATCAGTTGCAGGCGCTGCCTGCCATCAACCAATATCACACGCTGGAGTGCATCAGCAACGTCGTGGGCGGCAATCTGATGAGCAACGGCGCGTTTACCGGTGTGAGTCTTGCCGACGCGCTGAACAAAGCCGGTATCAAACAGGGAGCCAGCGAGGTGGTCTTCTACGGCGCAGACGGCTATAGCGACCGGTTGCACCTCAGTCAGGCGCTCGATCCCAACTCGCTGATCGCCTATCTGCTCGATGGCGCGCCGCTGCCTACGGCGCACGGCTTCCCTGCGCGGCTGCTCATCCCCGGCCTCTATGGGATGAAAAACGGCAAGTGGCTCACGCGCCTTCAGGTGATTAGCGGCGATTACCAGGGCTACTGGGAGCAGCGCGGCTGGACGCCCGAAGCGCATGTGAAGATGACTTCGCGCATTGACACCCCACACGACGGCGACTTCCTGATGGCGCGATCTACCTACATCGCGGGCGTCGCCTACTCCGGCGCGGCTGGCATCGCGCGGGTGGACGTGACGCTGGACGGCGGCAGAAGCTGGACGCCCACAACGCTGCGGCGGCCGCTTGGCGCGCTGACCTGGGTACTCTGGGAGTATCGCTGGACGCCAGCATCGGGCACATATGTGATCGGCGTGCGCGCGATTGACCTGAATGGCAATGTGCAAACGCCAGTCGAGGCGCCCACGCTGCCCGACGGCGCATCAGGGTATGACGCAATTACCGTGACGGTGCGATAAGGAGAAACATATGACGCGGCAGATCATCAGTTCGGGGTCGCCGTGGGAGCCGGTGTGGGCTATTCGCGGGCGGCGCGCGTCGGTACGCTGGTGTTTGTGGCAGGGACGACGGGAACCGACGCCGAGGGTAGGGTGATCGGCGAAGGCGATCCCTATGCCCAGGCGTTCGCCGCGCTACGCAAGATCGAGGCGGCGCTGCATGAGGCAGGCGCGGAACTTCGGCACGTTGTGCGAATACGCATGTATGTGACCAACATTGACGACTAGCAGGAGGCTGGCCGTGCCCACCAGGAGTTCTTCGGCGCGATACGCCCCGGCGCGACGATGGCGCAGGTCAGCCGCCTGCTCGATTCGACGATGCTGGTTGAGATCGAGGTGGAGGCGGTGATAGACGACTGAGCGTCTGTCACTCCTGCACGTCGCGCCGCACAGTAAGCGTGACGGCGACCACCGCGAAGACGACACAGTACGCCAGGATGACCAGCAGCGCCTGCGTCTCGCTCACAGTCGTCAGCGGTTGAATGCCAAAGCCGGAGACCGTATTGGTAACGGTGACGGTTCCATGCGCCGTCTGGATGGTGTCTTGCCAGGAAGGCACGACATAATCAGGAAGACGGTTGAGCAGCAGGCCGAGCAGGAAGCCGGAGACTTTGAGCCAGAAGTCACTATGGGTAAACTGAGAGAGGAGGGAGAGCGCAATTGTTGCCAGGTTATCCACCGCGAACCAGCTCAGCCCAACCGTCAGCCCAACCGCCAGCGATCGCCCCACCACGGAGGCCGCCACGCCCAGCAGCAGCGTCGCCCCCATGCTAATCAGTACACAGACGAAATACAGCCCTGTATTCTGCCAGAACGCAGCGTTGAGCGCCTGCCAGGGATTGTGGCCATTTGCTTGCGCCAACACGATCACTGCTGCGCCCACCGCTTCAACAGCAAGCTCGAATAGCGTCACGACAAGCGCCACGACCGCCAGCGCCAAGACCTTTGCTCCCAACAGTTGCAGCCTTCCTACGCCGCGCCCCAGCAAGATGCGAATCACCCCAAGTTGATATTCCAGCCCCACCACATGTGCGGCCAGGATCAGCAGAAAGATACCGCTGAAGATGCGTACCAGCGCCATGTCGCCGTTCATGACTCTGTACAATGATCCAAGTGGATCGCTCGCCAGCTCACTTGTGTTTTTGGCGCCCGACGCCAGCAACAACTGTCCGCCGACGATGAACAGCGTGTAGATACCCAGCACTACCCAGGCAATGCGCAGCCGTGTGATCTTGAACAACTC
Organism: Pseudomonadota bacterium; assembly: GCA_021324535.1. GTDB lineage: Bacteria > Chloroflexota > Ktedonobacteria > Ktedonobacterales > JADMIN01 > JAJPIU01. The sequence goes on along the minus strand of JAJPIU010000199.1, from coordinate 13,162 downwards.
GCCGACGAAGACGCCCCAGAAGTGAGCGCGCGCCTGAGTAGCCGATGAAGCCTGCGTGGTAGTAATCGCAAGAGACATAGTGATCCTCCTAAAGAAGTGTGAGTTCAGATTCAGATATGGTATGGCGGGCGCTACTTGATCTGCTGCCGTTGTAAGGGACGCGCTTGTCCGCCACGATTCCCTTTGTTGCGAGAGGCCTCGAAGGCGGCCTTCGTGGCGAAGCGCCAAGGCGCACGTTGGCGCGCCCACCATAGGCTACTCACCTGTCAGGCGCAAGAAGATGGCTTCAAGGTCTTGCGCATAGGGAGTGATGGCAGTCGGCGTATAGCCAGCCGTGACGAGGAAGCGATTGAGTGCGCCACTGTCGCCGTCGGGCGCGGGCGTCACGAGTTGCCGGTCGCCATCCAGGCGGGCGCCATGTCCCCAGGGCTGCGCGTGGATCAGCGCAAGCGCCTCCTGTGGGCGATCAACCGTCACGGCGTATTCGCCATGCGCAGTGGTCAGCGCCTCCACGCTGGATTCGGTGATCAGCCGTCCGTGGTTGATGATGGCAACGCGCGTGCAGATTTGTTGCACCTCGCCCAGCACATGGCTCGAAAGGAAGATCGCTTTGTTGGCTGCCACCAGCCGCCGCAGCAGGTCGCGCATCTCGACGATGCCCGCCGGATCAAGCCCATTGGCCGGTTCGTCGAGGATCACCAGATCGGGGTCTTGCAGCAACGCCATAGCCACACCCAGGCGTTGTTTCATGCCAAGCGAATAGGTCTTCACTCGGTCGTGATCCCGTCCGCGCAAGCCCACCTCATCCAACACGGTGTCTATGCGCGCCTCGGACGCGCTGCCAAGCGGAAAACCGATGGCGCGCAGGTTGTCGCGTCCGGTCATATAGGGATACAAAGCAGGCTGCTCGACAAGCGCCCCCACGCGCGCCAGCAGAGACGCGCCCGCTATGCCATGCTGCGCCACCTCTCGGCCAAGAATCTCGACACTGCCAGAGGTTGGCGCAATCAGCCCCAGGCACATACGGATGGTGGTCGTCTTGCCCGCGCCATTTGGCCCCAGGAAACCGACGATCTCGCCTCTCTTCACCTCCAACGTGAGGTCGTTGACGGCCAGTCGCTCACCGTAGCGTTTGCTCAGATGATTGATGCGTAGCGCGACTGCATCTGCTGGCGCAACGCGGGACGCATGTGTCGGCGTGTTCACAGGTGTAGGAAGCATGGTATATCCTCATCCTTTCTTCAGTGATGGTTCAGTAGCCGTGACAGCGGCTTGCGCCTCGCGCCGGAATATCCCAAGTGGCTTCGCCAGGAAGAGATAGCCAATCACGATTCCGCCGCCACCGAGGCCCACAAAGATGGCAAAGCGGTGAAGCGCAAACGTGACGGGGCCGGGATCACCAACCGCCTCTGAGATAGCTAGCAACGCGCCGACGCCCAGCGACACCAGCACAATGCTGTAGGGATACCGGCGCGGATTCAGCCAGCCCGCAAGCAGGTGGAAAGCATGCGATCTGACAATCTTTTCCAAGGGAACCAGCGCCAGGCCGAGAACGCCGATATGCGCTCTGAGCCAGCGGTAGATCGCTATTAGGTCATCAATGACATCCTCATAGGGCGCTTCTGGTATGGGCGCGAGAGCAATCACCCAGGCCCGCATCACCGCAAACAGCAGCGCGGTCGCGATGAGCACCGTCAGCAGTTCTGTCGCCTCGACATTCGTCCAGCCTTCAGGATAGAGAGCCAGAATGACTATTGCCAGCAGAGAGACGCCAACTGCGACAAGCCAGCGCGTTGCTGGATTGCGTCCTGGCTGACGGGATGGCCTTGGAATTGTCCTTGCCGTAGCATAGACGACACAGCCTACCAGCAGAGTGAGCAGCGCCATTCCACCCACTAGCGCGGCTAGCTCGTGGCCCGCCATCGTCCCGCTCCACATGGCAAGATGCCTGAGCAGGGCAATGGCGTCTGCGACGAGGGTAGCCGCTGCGGCTATACAGGTCGCGTAGCTGGTTCGCACGAGCAGCGATTGCTGCGCTACGGTCGTTTCGCCTGGCGCATAGAGCCGAAACGCGCGCAGAAGCAAAAGCAGAAGAGCTGCTCCGGCGAACAACACGGCAAACGAGCCAATTGCGTCGTAGGGGTCATTCGCGAATGGGTTGATGTTTCCCAACACGGGCTGATGCTTGGCAAATTGCCAGAACTCACTGAACACCACCGCCAGCGCAGCGGCCAGACAGGCGCTCAGCTTCAATCGCAAGGGCATCAAGCGACGCTCACAGCCGTCTGCCCGCGTGGCGTAGACCCACGCGCCAGCCCAACCGCCGCAACGATAGTCGCGACGCCCATCACAACCACAATGGGCAGCAAACTGAGTTGGGTGCTGGTGGCAAAGGCGCCATCGTTACCGTTGAATAGCTTTGGCGCATAGAGCATCATGCCCACACTCCAAACGAGCGTCGCCACGAACATCACACCCATCGCCAGCGTCGTCACGATGGCTGGCCAGCGTGTAAAGCGAACGAGACCGTCGCCGAGTTGTGCTCGCGCGATGGCGGCTGAAACCGCCCATGCGCTGGCAATGGCTCCCAGAATGAAAAGTGCAAGCAGGCCAAAGCCATACTTGATCTCAACCACCGATGGGCCAGAGTTTACCGGATGGCGTAGATGCAATGCTCCTACGAGATGCACATAGCCGACAAGCGCGGCGAAAGCGAGCGGCGGCACGACAAACAGGGCTGGAATGCTCAGGCGACGTGTGGAAAAGCCATAGCGTACAGCAGCGAAGGCGACAGGCAGACCGCCGATGAGCACGGCGAGTAGCGCAACCACTGCTCCAATCTCTATGAGCAAAAAAGAACCTGAAAGGGCAGGGTGAGCGTCCTGTATACCCGATTGAATCACATCTTCGGTCATCTTCTGGTAGCCCATCCCGGCCACCACAAAGGCGATATAGGCGCAAAACACCGTAATGGCGGAGGCGCGCAGACGATTGGTCATCCAAAACTCCTTCCAGAGGAATGTCAACACCGTGAAATATTCAGCCGTCGCTCCAACGATAAGATCGCCAAGAGTGGGCGCCCACAATCGCATCACGCCCCATGCGCCCTGGCTGGCGTAGGCGTCGCGGCAGACCTGGCGAAACACCTGCGCCATATCCTCGCTGTATCCCAGGCGCAGGTCACGCGGGCAGAGGCGCAGCAGCGCGCGATAGGCGCCAACGGTCATCCGAACACACACAGGCATGTTGGTAGTTGATCGTCCGGTCATCCGCATCTAGGCTCCTCCCTGTGATAGCTGAGAACCAGCAAGCGTATCCGACGCGAGGCTCAGGCGGCTGCGTTTGGCCTGCGCAATAGCCACCAGGTGATCGAGCCGCGCGGATTCCGCCAGGGCCACACGCCGCCCAAATGTCGTCAGCCGGTAATAGCGACGACGTTCGTCGTCGAGCGCGGGATCGGGCCGCTCATCGAGTTCTTCGATCAGCCCCGCCGCAAGCATCTGCTTGATCGAGCGATAGAGTGTGGTTGGCCCAAGCCGTACCTGCCCACTGGTGAAGTGTTCGATCTCTCGCATGATGCTATATCCGTGGCGCTCACCGTCCGCCAGCGCCAGCAAAATATGAAATACCGCCGGAGTGAGCGGCAAGAGCGCCTCAGGGTCGGGCGTCTCCGCGTTCTGCGTTTTCCGCGCGTCCGGTTGTTGTGCAGGATGTTCTTCCATAGCTATCGCTTTTCTACTCGTGTTTACCATGTCGGCTATAACCGATATGGGTATAGTAACATGATGGACGCTCATTGTCAACCCTCTGAAATAATTTGATCCCAATTTCCTTCAAGACCCCTGCCAGGGGATAGCCCGTTGGTACCGCAAAGGCGGCTCGCGCTTGCGACTTCTCTCTCTGGCGCGCTACAGTGGGCTACGAATGGCAAAGACAACGGTAAAGGGAGGGACGCACGATGGGACGGCGTCGGTCTGATGATTCCTTGGAAGAAAGCGGTAAGCGAAAAAGCCTGGCCTCCGCATTTACCCCTCAGCGCGCCGCCAATTCAAAACCGGCCGCCCGGCGCCTGCTACGCGACGCTCAGCCCGCACAGTACAATGAATACGACCAATATGATCACCATGATCAATATGGTGAGTATGACGACGTTCCCGATGAGGACACCGAGTTCACTGTCCACCCCTTCCTCAATCTGCCCACGCGCTCTAACATACCTGCAATGCCATCACAGAGCAGCCCAGGCGCTCCAGGCGCTCCAGGCGCTCCAGGCGTCGGCGGCCCACGCCAGCAGCGCTCCGCGAACAATCGCTCTGGCATCGAGGGCATCGAAGGGTTAGACCTCCCTGGCGATACCGACGAGTGGGACGACGACTTCCCAGGCAGAAGCAATCCTGGGGCAAGCAATCCGCGCATGTCGGCGCCTCGTCTGCGGGCAGCGTCAAACGCGGGGCCATTGCGCCAGCGACCCGATCAGAGCCAGCCAGGTGTGTCAGGACGGCAGACGGGCAAACAAGGGCGTCTACAACGAAACGGCCTCTCTGATCCACGCGAACAATCGGGCAAGCATCCCGTGCAATCGGGCAAACATGCGCGCCCTCAGTTGGCGGTCGCCGTGATGGAGCAGAGCCAGCCACGCGCCCTTGCGCCGCGCAAACCCAATCGCTCACGGGCGCTGGTGATGCTGGATACCGTCTTCATCCCCGGCCGCAACCTCACCCAACGGTTGATTCCGCTGCCGGTGCGTCGGCGGCTGGCGCGCCCTACTTTTCGCCTGTTCGACTTCATCCAGCGACGTCGCGTTGCGCTGATTGCGCTGTTGATTATTGTGCTGGCGACGGGGCTGCTGGTGAACGCGACAGGGCTGGCGCGTGTGGAGGGGCAACTTTCCAGCGCATGGCGAGCGTTCAGCGGCGCCACACCCCTGCCAACGCCGTTGGTAGCGCCGGATACGACCGATCCCGGCCACTATGTAGCGAAGTATGGCTTTGACTGGCCCGGCCCGCCCTCGCCCATTTCTAGCGGTGAGTGGAACCGCCTGGTCTTTATGGTGCCCTATGCGATAGAAGGGGCAAACGCCGCCGACGCGCAATATCATGCGAGCATTGAGCCGGAGATGGTTGTCTGGTGGACACACGCCGAAGGGATCGGCGGCCACATCAACTATAGTAACTGCGCCAACGAAGGTACGCGCCCCGGCACAAACTACTTTACCGACATCGAAAACTGTGACCATTCGAGCTTCTGGCAGTTGGGCTATGGCAACCAGTTCTCGGTGATCTATGTGCTGAAGGATGCTTTTACCGATCTGTATGGCGATCCCAACAACACAAAACTCGTCCAGCAGGTTGGCCAGAAGGTGCTCGATTTCGACGCCAGCCAGGGAACAGTTCCTCCCTGCGGCGGCTATTCCTGCACGTTCCCCGCCATGACCATCAGCCAGATCATGTCGGGCATCAACGAAAACACTGGCGTGATGACGGCCGATAACTGGTGGGCGTCGGTGCTCTCGCGCGATCCGCTGATCAACTGCTTCATGATCGCCTACGCGCTGGAGTTCTTCAATCACGCGGCGACACGCAACTGGGTCGGCTGCTACTACTACGAGCCATGCTGGGGCTACGAATCAAACAGCCTCGGTGACATCCTGGCCGCATGGCCCTCGCTGCGCAAGGCGGCCGGTTTGCCCGCGACGCCAACTGGATCAAGCCTGTAGGCTTGTAGCTTGTAGGCTGTAGATATGCACCCTGGCAGGCTGATTCTGCGTATATATGGTGACGTTCACCTGTTCATTGGCGCCAACTGGTCTATCACCCTGCTAACGCATCGGCAAGCCATATTCCGGCCACACTCCGATACTCCACAGCATGGCCCACGCGAACTTTCTCCTTCAGAAAGGAACCCATTCCCAATGGCAACCGACTTCATTCCCCACCAAGTCACTGAGTGCATCGAGCGTATCACCTTTGGCGCGGAAGACATTCCCGCCTATCTGGTGCGCCCGGATAAGGCCGGTTCACATCCGGCTGCGCTCATCCAGCATGGCTACGGCGCTGAAAAGGCCGACTTATTGCCATTGGCAAGTTTGCTTGCATCACACGGCTTTGTCTCACTGCTGCCTGACGCCTGGGGACATGGCGAACGCTTCCCCGCAAGTGGCCCCAATTGGATGAATCAGCTCTCCGCCGATTACTTTCTTACCGTCTTGCGCCATACCGCCGCCGACCTGGGCGAGGCGCTGACCACCCTGACCGAGCTACCCGATGTGCGAAGCGACGCTATGGTGATTGCAGGGTTTTCAATGGGGGCGCTTGCCGCATTGATTGTAGGCACTGAGGATGAGCGCGTCGCGGGAGTAATCTCCGCCTCAGGCTCGCCACTGCCCGATATGCTCGGCGTGACGATCTTTGGCTCGACACCGCCCTCCGCCGAAAACATTGCCTGGGCAGAACAACACGACGCGGCGGCGCATGTGGCGCGGCTAGCGCCCAAGCCGCTGCTCTTGCAACATGGTCGCTCAGATGATATGGTGCCGATCCGTGGCACACTGCGCATGTACGAGACGGCCAAGCCCTACTATACTGAGCAGCCCAACCATCTCGCGCTCCAACTCTATGATCACAGCCACATGGTCAGCGAAGAGCAACTATGCGATGCCGTTGAGTGGCTCACTCCATTGTTCTCGTAGAAGGGTTCAAGCGCGCCAGATGGCCGCTGCGCCTGCCAATGCGAAGAAGACCACCTGCGCCGCCAATACTGAGGATACTTCCCGCGCTTCCAATGCTCAAAATGCTGCCGGTACTGCCAATGCTCAGGATGCTTCCTGAGCTACCGATGCTGAGCAAACTGCCCGCACTGAGCAGGCTGGCCACGCTGCCAAAACTAAGTATGCTGCCAATGCTAAAGGCGCTGAGGATGCAGGCAATCGCGCCAAAGCTCAACAGGCTGACGCGGCTGGCCCTGCGCGCAGATCTATTCATCTGAACAGGGAATGGTGAAGGGGTTGGGGTATCGCTCATGTCATGGCCTCCTTTACGAGAGGCCAAAGCGCGCACGAAGCTGCTCCGGCGTGTCACTGTTGGCGTGCAGCAGCGCCTCGCTCAACGTCTCGCGGCTGGCTGCAGAGATGGCCTGGCTCACTTCGGCGGTTGGCTCGCCGAAGCGTCCGCGCCAGAACAGTAGCATGGCGTCACGTAGTCCCTCGCGCATGCCTTCTTCGCGTCCTTCTTCGCGTCCTTCTTCGCGTCCTTCTTCGCGTCCTTCTTCGCGTCCCTCTTTGAGACCTTCTGCGAGACCCTCTGCCTTCCACTCCTCGACCCACTGGCGATAGAGCGGAGAAACCTCCAGCAAAATATCGTTTGACATGAGCAACCTCCGAATCAACTCCAACGCCGCTTCCGGGCCAACCATGCGCGCCGCGAAGACGCCTAGCAATGTCGCCAGTGCGGTAAGTTCTTCAGGCGGCGCATGCGCCTGGATTGCCCGGCCAGCCGCTTCCGCAGCTTCGAGCGTCTTGCCGCCCTGCGTAAAGGGAATGAGCGGCAACAGTCCTACTATCCCTTGTTCACCCAGCGCTAACACTTCCGGCGCGGGTAACTGGTAGACCTCGACACCAAAGAAGTAGCGATCATAGAGCCGCACACTGCCAACACTCGCCCGATATGGTGAAGTGAGCGCCTGGCCATCGCGCATCAACCAGAAGACCACCGGAATCACTGGGAGCTTGTGAACGATCTCTGCCCGTGCGGCGTATTCATGGAGTCGCCGTCCAATATCGGGACTGGTATACGCCTCAAACTCGATGTCCACCAGGCATTCATGCCCTTCGAGGCGAATACGCAGCAACGTATCCAAGATACGCAAAGGTTCTGTCGCGACGTCGGTTGACGCTGTTCCTAGATACTCGACCTCTGTATCGGCGAAGACAAAGCGCAGCCAATCGGTCGGGCGCAGTTGGATGAGCCGTTTGAGCGTTTGATCCATCTCCGGCACAGCGACGCCCTCCCGCCGATCCCATTATCAGACGCTTCTATTGGCAATAGTATATCACACGACAATTATGTCTCAGTAGGCGCCTTTGCCTTGTCATCACTCGGCGAAGGTTCGTCCTCGGTGGGCAATGGCACGGCGGGCGCGGTGCTGGCAGGAGTGGGCTCAGGCGCTAGGCGCGCCCAGACGATGCGCTCGGCGGAGCCGATGTCGCGCGTATGCAGGTCGTCGTTATAACGCGCCAGCCGCCAGCGTAGCTCCGTGCCATAGCGTAGACGCTCCCACTGGGTGATCGAGGTGTTGCGTGTCTCGAACTGGGCAGGAGGCAGCGCCAGCGTATTCATCCCCAGATTCACCAGAAAAGACGTATCTATAAAGCCACCGTGGCAGACCACCACAATCGTCTTGCCCTCATGCTCACGGACGAGGCGATCAATCGTCGTGCCGACTCGCAAGACAAACTGACCCCAGTTCTCGCCACCCTTGAAGAGCGGGCGAAACGGTTCCTCGCGAAAGTCGGGCGGTGGCCCATATTTCTCGATGTATTGCTCCCACGTGAGGCCGTCGGCCTCGCCGACACGCAGTTCTTGCGCATCGTCATCCAACAGAAGAGGGAGATTGAAGGCAGGAGCGATGATCTCGGCGGTCTGGCGGGCACGGGGCAGCGTGCTGGCGATGAAGACATCGGCGGCGATCTCACCTGTCGCGATTAGCCGGTCGCGCAGCCGTTCGGCCTGCTGCACACCAAGCGGCGTCAGCCCTGTGTCGCTTTCCACGCCAGCGATCAGATTCTCCACATTGCAATAGGCTTGCCCGTGCCGGATCAGATAGAGCTGCGTCACCTCATGTCCCCCTCAATCAATATTCCATTTTCAATAAGTAGCAGGCGCTCACTGGCCCAGGAGCCGCGCCGCCTGTTCCGCCAGCATAACTATTGGCCCAGGAATAAGTCCCAGCGCCACCGTCAACACCACGGCCAGCGTCAGCGCCACCGTTGTCCCCAGCGTCAGCGGCGGAGCGGCAGACTCGGCTGGAGCCTGGGTAGCTACCACGGTGCGGCTGTTGGCGCTTCGGCGTGAGGTGACCGGGCGTGCAAGCGTCGCCGTTCCGGCGCGCACAGGCGCTACGCTTGCTCCACTGGCTGCGTCGGCAGGTTCAGGTTCGCCTTCGTCCTCGCCAGCCATGCCAGTGGTCGCCGCTATCGCTCCTGCGCCGCCTGATACATTACGTGGCTCAGTGAAATACATCGCCCAGATGACGCGCAGATAGTAGTACATGCCAAGCACGCTCGTCAGAATGCCAATCACGGCGAGATCAATATGATTGCCGACAATCGCCGCCTGGAAGACATAATACTTGCCGACAAAGCCAGCGCTTGGCGGCACGCCCGCCAGCGCGAACAAGATGATCGCCATCGCCGCCGCCACTCCCGGACGCCGCTTCGCTAGCCCGGCGAAGTCGTCGAGCGTTGTTCCCTGGCCATCGTTGCGCTCCAGCGCAAGCACAATACCAAAAGCGCCGACGTTCATCACCGTATAGGTCGCCAGGAAGATCAGCAGTCCGGAAAACGCATGTTGTGTATTGGTGGCGATGGCGACGAGCATATAGCCCGCGTTGGCGATACTCGAATAGGCCAGCAAGCGTTTCACATCGCGCTGGACGACGGCCATCAGGTTGCCGCCAAGCATCGTCAGGATCGCAACGATCCAGAAGACTGGCTCCCATTTATCTGACTGCGCGCCAAGCGCAAGCAGAAAGACACGCGACAGCGCCACAAACGCCGCCACCTTCGTCCCCACCGACATAAACGCTGTCACCGAGGTGGGCGCCCCGACATACACATCGGGCGTCCACGCCTGGAAGGGGATGGCCGAGACCTTGAAGCAGAAGCCGACGCCAAGCAGACCCATCGCCGCAAGCAGCAGCGGCCCATAGCCGCTCGTCGCCAGGAAGGGATGTCTGCCAGGAGCGAAGAACGCCTGCACGCCGCTGAGGCTGGTTGTTCCCGTCGAGCCATAGAGCATCGCCATCCCATAGAGCAAGATCGCCGAGGCGAACGAACTGAGGATGAAGTATTTCATGCCCGCCTCCTGCGAACGGAAGCGGGTGAGTTCGATGGCGCAGAGGATATAGAGTGAGAGGGAGAGAGCCTCAAGCCCGACGAAGATCAACATCAGATTCGTGGCAGAGGCCATCAGCATCATGCCAAGGGCGGCCAGCAACATCAGCCCGTAGTATTCGCCTATGCGTGTGACGGCATGCCGCTCGATATATCCTGGCGAGTAGAGCAGTCCAATTCCCACCGCGAAGAGAATCAGCAGATCGGAGAACAGCGCGAGTGTATCATCACTGATCATGCCATAGAACGCCGTCTGGCTGTCTCCATTGGAGAGCAAATAGCCTACTCCAATCAGCGCGGCGATCACCCCAAGCAGACAGACCATCGCCAGCCAGCCCTTGCGCCCATTGGGGATGAAGAGATCGGCCAGCAACACGAGCAACGCTGCGCCAAACACGATCAGCTCCGGCAGAATGCGCAGCCAGTCCGCGCCGGTTGGCATATAGGTAAAAGGCGTGTTCAGCATGGTGGTGTATCCTTGTCCAGTTGGCGGGCGATTGCAACCGGCGTTCCGGCTGGCGACTCAAGTCGCGCCTAAGCGAGTCCCTATCGGGACTCGACGAAGCCCGCCTTCGCGGGCTGGAGGGAGTGGGATGCTCACACTCTCTAGTTGATCTTCTCGTCGGCGCCGTTCGCTCTCTAGGCGGACTTCGTGGCGCCAGCCCCTAGTCGTCAGGCCATTCAGCATAGCGGGCAACGGTCTGCGGATGGGAGGCCACGTCGGCAGCCTTCGTGGCGCAGCCTCTAGGCGCAGCTTCAGCCGCCCGCCCGTTTCACCTGCCGCTTTCCTCTCTGGACTGACTACTAGGCGCGGCTTTGACCGCCCGCCCCCATTGCCATATGACGATGTATCATTGTATACGTACTGCTCACCTGCGCGTAGGGCGCCAGGAGTGGCTGAGTGGCAGGCGCGATACGCGCGGTCAGCAGCCCTGGCACGAAGCCCAGAATGATGATCAGTGCCAGCAGTGGCGAGACGACCCAGAACTCGGCCCAGGTCAGGTCGCGTGGGCTGGTTTCATCGCGCCGACGGTGATGGCGTCGGCTGCGGCGCCCGGTCTGGGTTGTCGCCACACTCACCGCGCCGCCTGTTGGGTTCAGCGCCGTCGCTACGGGGCCGGTTGCGGGAACCGGCCCAACCATCACGCCCTGGAAGAAGCGCAGCATATACCACGCCGCCGGAATGACCACCAGCGTCGCTAGCACGCCAAAGCGATAGTCGTGATGGAACGCGCCCAGGAAGGCAAGAAACTCTCCGGCGAAGCTGTTCAGGCCGGGCAGGCCCAGCGCCGCTAGCGCCGCCAGCAGAAACACCGTCGCCAGCCAGGGCAGCCGCGTGGCCAGCGCGCCAAAGTCGCTCAGCTTGCGTGAACCGATGCGCGCCTCGATGTAGCCCGCGATCAGGAAGAGCGCCGCGATGATGATCCCGTGATTGACCATCTGCACGACCGCGCCCTCCATGCCCTGTGTGTTCAGCGCAAAGATACCGAGCACGATGACAGACATATGGCTGATGCTGACATAGGCCAGCAGCCGCTTGAAATCCTGCGCGACCAACGCCTGAAGCGCGAAATAGAGAATGCCGATGACCGCGAGGCCAAGCACATAGGGCGTTACTTGTTTCGTCGCCTGAGGGAAGAGCGCCAGACAGAAACGCAGCATGCCATAGGTTCCCGTCTTGGCCATCACGCCAGCCACCAGCACGATCACCGCCGCAGGAGCCTCGCCATACGTATCGGGAACCCAGCTATGGACAGGGAACATGCCTGCCTTGACGGCGAACGCCACAAAGAACGCCAGGAACAGCCAGAACTGCGCGCCCGACGGCACACCCTGGCGCAGCAACGTCGCCAGATCGAGCGTATAGGGCTGGTTGGCGCTCGTGCTCACCACCGCGCCAACCGTAATGATCCCGATCAGCATGATCAGTGAGCCAACCGCCGTATACAGCACAAACTTGATCGCTGCATAGGCGCGTCGCCGTCCACCGTACATGCCCACTAACAGATAGGCCGGAACCAGCATCAACTCCCAGAAGACGTAGAACAAGAACAGGTTGGTCGCCAGGAAGACCCCCTGCATGCCGCACGCCAGCAACATCATCAGCGTGAAGTACGTGCGTGAGCGGTCGCCCGTCTGCGCACTACGCCACGAGGCTGCGACCGCGACGACGGTGAGCAGCGCGTTGAGCGCCAGCAGGAAGAGATTGATACCATCCACCCCTAGCGAATAGCTCACGCCAACATCCGGCAGCCAGGGCGCGTTCTCAACAAACTGAAAGCCTACCTGGTGGGGATCGAACTGGGTGATCAGCCAGAGCGCGCAGGCCAGGTCGGCCAGTCCACAGGCCAGCGCCCAGCCCCAACCGGCAAGCCGGGGCAATATCACCGCGCCCACCGCCCCAAGCAGCGGCAAGAAGAGAATCACGCTGAGAATCGGAATCATAACCATCCTCTATCGTTTATCGCTAGCGCCTGCTCAGGGGCGTGTGGACAGGAAGAACAAGACAAATAAGATCACGCCGACAAAGATGTAGGCGGCGTAGTTGCGCGTAAAGCCCGTCTGGAAGCCACGCAGGCTCTCGCCCATGCCGCTGACCAGATCACCTATATCGCGCGAACCGCCATCGAGTTCCTCTTCGAGCGAAGCCCGCAGCCAGGAGCCAAACGCCACGATTGGTCTGACGATCACTGCGTCGTAGATGTCGTCAACGTAGTAGCGGCGTTGCAACAGCCGCACGAGCGCGTTTTCCTGCCCTTCCGCCACAAAATAGGTCTGGCCGGAACCGTAGCGTAGCGTGGCAAACACGACGCCTGAGAGCGCGCAGATCAGGCTGAGCGCCAGTGAGAGCCAGAACAACGCCGTCGGTGGTTCGGGCGCGCTGCCAGTTGAGGGAGCCAGGAAGGTAGAGAGGTCGCTCAGGTTGAAGAGGACAGACGCGCCAAAGCCGCCACCGATCAACGAGAGCGCCGCCAGGATGTACATCGGCGTCAGCATCGTCTGCCCCGGCTCATGGACGATCGCCAGCGGGTCGGCGCTTACTGCCGCCCGACC
>JAJPIU010000232.1 GCA_021324535.1 Pseudomonadota bacterium | reverse complement strand
CCGACGCGGCAGGTCAGCCCCACCACCTCGCCTCTGCGGTTGCGGATGGCGCTAATCCGGTGCAGCGTCCGTTCGATGCCTGCCCGGTTGTCGTCGCCAAACTGCCCGATGCGCCCTACCACGTAGTCAAGATCATCCCTGTTGACAGGCGCATCAGAAAGAAAGACCTCGCGCGCGGGGAAGCGCGCTTCGGGCAGCCGCCCCAGGTCTAGCACGATCTCGAGGAGGTCGCCCCGGTCTGGGAGCGCGAGAATCTGCTCCCGGATGGAGGGAGGAAGGACGGTGAGCAGGGCTTCGAGATCGTTGTTGATGAGTTCTGGCATAATCTATCTTTTCCACTTTCGCTCAGACGTGAGGAGTTGGTTCCCAGCCCTTTCACGCCATAGACGACCCGTGAGTCTAACGCCGCAAGTTCGCTACGTACTCCTAGCCGCGCGGTGAGCCGCCTGACCAGCAGCGCATGTTCTCTGGCAGACGTAAACCCGGCGCGGAACAGCGCGTCGGCGGTCGCGTTTTCGTAGGCGCGCGCCAGACAGATGATGGGACGCGGCGCCTCCTGCGCAAACAACTGTAGCGCAAAGCGTACCAGGGCAAGCGCAACCGCAGGTTCATCGGGATGTGCCAGCACATTCAGTAGATGTGGCTGCGCGCCACGCCCCATGCGGATGCGTACCCAGCCGCCCAGGTGATCTCCGCGATCACACACGTAGGCTGCCGTGGGTGGTTCCAACAGCGGCATATACCAGGTGCGGCCACCGGCGGCGCGTGTGTGCAGTAACTCCGCGCTATTGAGCGACTCGGCCACCTGCACACGCCGTGGTGTGCAGGCGTCGTAGAGGCGCATCAGTCCCCAGGCGTCGTGGCGCCGCCACTTGCGCAAGGGAACCTCAGGACGAAAGACATTTGTATTGCCTGATGTCCCATAGGAGAATGAGCGCACTGGCTGTGGCGTTTCCTGCGCTAGAGGCTCATCGTCGTTGCGCCAGGATCGCAACAGCTGGTCGGCAAGTTCACTGGCGTTCGCGTATTCGGCGTGTGCGCTGCGCTGGCGAAGCCGCTCACCGGGGAAGGCGAGAGCGGACGCTGTAGCTGTAGGGTAAGTAGCATGTGATGAGCGCGTCGCCAGCGCCAGCGCATACCTGTTTGCCGTGCGCGGGGTATGCGATGTTAGAGGGCTGTGCGCCGTTGTGTAGAGAAGTTGGGCATTGGATTCCTCCTCTCGCAGGCGTAAAATGCTTAGCTGATCCAATTGATCTGGTTGATCCGACGCGGCGCCTGCCTGCGTCTCATCCTGTTGTTTGCCAAATTGATTTGCCACCTGGGCGTCTTCTTGGGAATGTCCCATATACTGCGCCAGCCGTTCGAGGCCAGCCGATGCGTCTTGCAGCAAATAGGTTGTCTCGAGCGCATACCGCTGAAAACCGAGCTTTGTGAACAGCGTCAACTCTGGCGCGTCAGCTTCAACCCGTGTGAAGAAGCGTTCGGCTCCGTGCATGATCGCCGCATTCAGGGCATGCTGCGTCAGCTCCATCAGGGTATCGTCGTGCGGGCCGCCTTGCGCAAAGTATTGGCCCTCACCCGACCCATTTTGCCGGATGGCGTTCTCGTCCACCTCAGCGCGCGCCGCTCCATTGTCGTTGTTCGCCGAGGCAAGCGCCGCGAGGTAGGTCAAATCCCATGCCTGCCCACCGGGACGAATGCCCACCTGCGCCAGGCCAAGCAGCCGCCAGTGATCCTCACTAATCCACGTCAGCGCATGCGGGGTGACGGGCAAGACGGCTGTCAGGAGGGCGGTGAGGCCGCTCCGAGATTCTTCCAATTCCGGCGCGACCACAAAATGAGCGAACTCACCCTGGCGTGTCCGGGCGCGTCGCTCGAACGCGCGAACAATGCCGGGAAGATTCACATACAGAACCGGCCGTATCAACGATGCAGCCCCCCTGCGCCTGGCGACCTTGGAACATCGCGTTTGGCGATGCAGGCCACCGGAAACCTTGCCCTTCGTGCGCTATGTACGCTATGTAGCGTCTGGCGCTAGCTGACGCCTACGCCTGCCTCACGCGCGATGGCGAGGAAATACTCATGGAAACGGAGATCGTCTGTCACCTCCGGGTGAAACGCGGTTCCCAGCAGCGTCCCCTGTCGCACTGCGACAATATCGAAGCCGCCCGTCGCCGCAATCAAGCGCGGAGAGTTCAGCCGCGCCAGCACCTCGACGCCTGGGCCGACTGATTCAACTATCGGTCCACGAATGAACACCGTATGGAGCGGCTCTTCGCCAAGCGCCGGAACATCCAACTCCGTCTCGAAGCTTTCGCGCTGCCCGCCAAAAGCGTTGCGACAGACCCGAATATCCATCGCCGCCAGCAACGGCTGTCCCAGCAGGGCATTGTCGGTCTCGCGCGCCAGCAAGATCAATCCGGCGCAGGTACCCCAGGTGGGCAGGCCCGCATGAATGGCGTCGCGCAGGGGTTGATCAAGCTGATACTCCACCATCAGCTTGCCCATCACCGTGCTTTCGCCTCCGGGGATGATCAGGCCATCAAGTCCAGCGAGGTCTTTGGGCAGCCGCACCGCACGCGCCTCCGCGCCGAGCCGCTCCACCGCGCGCATATGCTCACGGAAGTCGCCCTGAAGCGCCAGCACACCAATGCGTGTCATCGCATGCCTTCTTTACATCTCACCGCCGAGCGAGTGGCAAGCAGGGGATGTTTCTCTTGCCTGCCGTTCCCTCTTGCGCACTATTGTATCACATCTCGAAGGATGTCTGCTGAAAGCTATCTACCAGCCGCGCGCCGCCATCAGTTCCCGCTCAGGAATCGCCTTGATCTCGACGCCGCGCATTGGCTCACCAAGTCCGCGCGAGACCTCAGCCAGAATGGCAGGGTCTTGGTAATGGGTAGTCGCGCGTACAATTGCCTTGCCCATGCGTAGCGGATCGGCTGACTTGAAGATACCGGAGCCGACAAAGACGCCATCAGCGCCCAGCCGCATCACCAGCGCTGCGTCAGCCGGGGTGGCCACGCCGCCCGCGCAGAACAACACGACCGGCAGGCGGCCAAGCTCGCGTATCTCGCGCGCAAGCTCATAGGACGCGCCGAGATTCTTCGCCTCGGTCATCAGCTCTTCTTCAGGGATGATCGTCAGCTTGCGAATGCCGTCGGTAATGGCGCGCAGGTGGCGCACCGCCTCGACGATGTTGCCTGTGCCAGCCTCGCCCTTGCTGCGAATCATCGCCGCGCCCTCGCCAATGCGCCGCATCGCCTCGCCCAGGTCGCGCGCGCCGCAGACAAAGGGAATAGTGAACTGATGCTTGTTGACGTGATACGCCTCGTCTGCCGGAGTTAGCACCTCAGACTCGTCAATGCAGTCAATGCCAAGCGATTGCAGAATCTCCGCCTCGACAAAGTGGCCAATGCGACACTTTGCCATCACTGGTATCGTCACTGCCTCTTTGATTGCGAGAATCAGTTCAGGATCGCTCATACGGGCGACGCCGCCCTGCGCGCGGATGTCCGCAGGCACGCGTTCCAACGCCATCACCGCCGAGGCGCCCGCCTCTTCAGCGATGCGCGCTTGCTCTGCGTTGACGACATCCATAATGACGCCGCCTTTGAGCATCTCAGGAAAATTGCGCTTCACCCGCAGCGCGCCGGTCTGTGCTTCCGCCATGTTACTCCCCTTTGCCAACGTGGATGATACGCCGCTGTCTCACCCACTCGTAAAATTGGCCTAATCCAATACAACAATTTTGGATGTTTTACCAGGCCATCTCATTTGGATTGTAACATATGTCTGGGGGAAGCGCCAGCCCCTTATGCCGCGCCCGCATGACGGAAGCCCATCGCGTAGAGCGTGGCGTAGGCGCCCTCCATCTGCAACAGCATGGAATGTGTGCCTTGCTCGATAATGCGTCCACCCTCGATCACCACGATGTTGTCAGCGTTCTTGATGGTGGAGAGGCGGTGAGCGATCACCAGCGCCGTGCGGCCATGCAGCAGCCGCTGCAACCCCTGCTGCACCAGCATCTCCGTGAAGGTGTCAATGTTGGCGGTCGCCTCATCGAGGATCAAGATGCGTGGGTCGGCCAGCAGCGCGCGGGCAAACGCGATCATCTGGCGCTGGCCCATGCTTAGATTGCGTCCGCGCTCACGGATCGCCGTCTCGTAGCCGTCTGGCAGGCTCATGATCAGCTCGTGCGCGCCGATCACCTTCGCCGCCTCCTCTACCTCGGCGTCCGTTGCTTCCAGCCGCCCATAGCGGATGTTCTCGCGGATCGTACCAGTGAAGAGGAACGGCTCCTGAAGCACGATGCCGATCTGGCTGCGCAGCGAGGCTTGTGTCACATCGCGCACATCGTAGCCGTCCACCAGCACGGCGCCCCCTTGCACATCATAGAAGCGCGACAGCAGGCTGGCGATGGTGCTCTTGCCTGCGCCGGTTGGCCCCACGATGGCTACCGTCTGTCCGGCGGGAATGTGAAGATTCAGCCCATGCAACACCGGGCGGTCGGGCCGGTAGCCAAACACCACATCACGGAACTCCACATTGCCCTCGATGGGTGGCAGTGTTTGCGCGTCGGGCTTGTCGGTGATGGTCACGGGCATGCCGAGAATCTCGAAGATGCGCTCCGCCGCGACGCCCGCCCGCTGCAACTGTGTATACTGCTGGCTGAGGTCGCGAATGGGATCGAAGAAGCGGTTGATGTAGAGGATAAACGCCACGAGGACGCCTACCTGTAACGCGCCGCGCGAGATTTGCCAGCCGCCATACAGCACGGCGAGCGCGATGGCAATGGCCGCTACCACCTCAACCAGCGGCAACACCAGCGCCGCGATACGGCTGGCTTCCATATTGGTATCGCGGTTATAGGCATTGAGGTCGTCGAACTCTTCACTGTTGCGCTTCTCACGCACCATGCTCTGGATGACCCGGATGCCTGAGATGTTCTCCTGCAAGGTCGCGTTCACCAGCGAAATGGCTGCGCGTGTCAGCCGGAACGAGCGCTGCGCGTAGCGTTGCCAGTAGGCGGCGATCACGAACATCAGCGGCAAGACGATGAAGGTGAGCAACGCCAGCGGCGCGTTGAGCCAGAGCATCACGCCGATGATGCCTACCAGCGCGACAACCGAGCTGATCATCGAGAGAACGCCAGAACTGAGCATCGTTTCGAGCACATCAATATCGCTCTGTAGCCGCGACATCACACGCCCGATCTGGGTGCGGTCGTAGAAACTGAGCGCCAGCCGTTGCAGATGGCTGAACATATCGGCGCTCAGGTTGTACAACATCTGCTCGCCCGCCCAGGACATTGTCCAGATCTGCCAGTATTGCGCCTGCCACATCGCAATGTTGACTCCCAGCAACGCCACCGAGATCCATGCCAGGCCAGTGAGGTCGTTGCGACTGATGAAATCGTCAATCGCGACGCCGATCAGAAAGGGGTTGGCCAGGTTGAGCGCAGTGTAGGCAAGCATCAGAATCACGCTGAGCCAGACGGAACCGCGATAGCGTGCAAGGTATGGCCCGAAGCGGCGCACCAGCTTCCAATCGAAATTGCCGGTGATGTCTTCATCGGCCATCGCCAGGCTGTTCTCGCGCCAGCGGTTCTCGCGTCGGGCCTGCACGTATGCGCCCACGCGCTCGTTTCTGCGTAAGAACATGCTCATCGTCGGCCTCCCCGGCTGCCCGGCGCCTCGCGCAACTCGTCGGCCAGCGCGGCGTCAAGCGTATCCACAATGCCCCAATCTTCCAATGTTTCCGCGTTGTTTGGCTGCTCGCCGTCCGTCGCGTCGTTTTGTGTCTCATTTTGCGCGCTCGCCGCCAGCATCTGCGCCTCGAACTCCTCCTGGTCACGGAGTTGCGCGTCATACAGCCGCTTATAGGCGCCACCCAACGCCAGCAACTCGCTATGCGTGCCGCGCTCGACGATGCGTCCGTGATCCAGCACGAGTATCTGGTCGGCGCTCTTGATGGTGCGCAGCCGCGAGGCGACCACAAAGCTGGTGCGCCCGTGCATCACGGCTTCAAGCGCCTCCTGAATCAGGTACTCGGTCTCCATATCCACACTGGATGTGGAGTCATCAAGGACGAGGATGCTGGGATTCAGCAGGATGGTACGGGCAATCGCCACGCGCTGTTTTTGGCCGCCCGAAAGCGTGACGCCACGCTCACCCACCCAGGTGGCGTAGCCATCGGGCAGCGAGAGCACGAAGTCATGCAGGCGCGCCACCTTCGCCGCCGCGATGATCTGCTCCTCGGTGGCGCTGGGTGCGCCAAAGGCGATGTTCTCGCGGATGGTGGCGTTGAAGAGGAAGACATCCTGCAAGACAAAGCCAATGTTGCGTCGTAGGGATGCCTGCTGGATGTCGCGCACATCATGCCCATCCACTGTCACGCGCCCGGCGGTCACGTCATAGAAGCGCGGCAGGAGTTGAAGGATTGTGCTCTTGCCGCTGCCTGTCGGGCCAAGCAGGGCAATCATCTGGCCGGGTTTGGCGTCAATCGCGATGTCATGCAGCACGGTTGGCCCAGTGCCATTACCATAGGCGAAAGAGACCCCCTCGAAGCGGACATGCCCCTCGGCGTTGGTCAGCGCAAGGGCGTTGGGCGCGTCCACTATCGTCGGCTGGGTATCCAGTACCTCGAAGAGGCGCTCGCCGCTGGCGACGCCACGCATCAGCCAGGTGATCATAAAGCCGAAGGAACGCACAGGCGTAGAGAGCAACTGCACATAGAAGGTTACTGCGACCAGTTCGCCCAGCGAGAGGCGATGACCGATCACCGCCGCGCCGCCCACCCAGAGCGTCACTACCGTCACCAGGTTGAGGATGAGGATCATCAACGGTTGATTCCACGCCGAAAGCCGCATTGCGCCGAGCATGAAGTTACGCACTTCGCGGTTTTTCTCACCATACTTGGCGATCTCGTGGTCTTCGCGCACGAACGACATCACCACGCGCCGCCCGCTCAGGCTCTCCTGCATGACGGTTCCCAGTGAACCTGTTTCTTGCTGCGCGCCCATCCACATCGGACGCAGCCGCCGCCCAACCCAGACCGCCATCCCAATGAAGATTGGGACGGAGACCAGTGTGATGAGCGCAAGCTGCCAATTGAGTTGGGCCAACAAGACGGCAATGGCGCCGAACATCAATACAGCAACGACGACACGCAAAAAGCCCAGTGGGAGCGAGTTGCGCACACCCTCGATGTCAGCCGTCAAGCGCGACATCAATTGTCCGGTTTCAGACTCATCGTGGTAGGAGAAGCTGAGGCGCTGCAAATGGTCATACACGCGCTTGCGCAGGTCATACGCTACCAGCACGGAGACCGCCTGGGAAAGATAGCCCTGACCGTATGCAGCCAGTCCACGTAGCGTGCTGACCACGAGCACGAGCAGCGCAGCTAACAACAGATAGCTCAGTTTACCGGAGCCGACGCCCACGTTGACCACCCATTGCAGCACAGATGGCACAATCAGCGCGAAGACGGTCGCCAGGATCGCGCAGACGATGGCGCCCAACGCCATCAGCCAGTGGGGACGCATGAGGCCCATGAGACGAAAGATAATGGAGGCGCTTATTCGCCAGCTACGACGTTTCTCAGGTGTTTCAACAGGAGGAGAACTCACTACGCGCTTTGTCCGGTTGGGAGCCGCAAGAGCCACGCCCACATCCTTTCTAAACGCTTCGCTCGCTACATCCGCGACACGCATCATCGGGTGAGGGGGGAAGGAGGAGAGCAGACAAACGAGACAAACATCTCAGTATAGCACATTTCAGAGTATACCGTCATCTAACATCAAATGTCACGCGCATCTAACATTATCCAAGCCGCTGAAGCGCCACCAATGTTATATCATCCTCTTGTTCCCAGAGGCTGCCCGTAAAGGCGGTTAATGCGTCAAGCAAATGCCGCTCCAATGCTTCGTTAGCCGAACATTCACGCGCCACATCCATCATCCGCGGCACGCCAAACATCTCTCGCGCCGGATTGTGCGCCTCCGTCAAGCCGTCGCTATATAAGAGCACGTTGTCGCCTGCTTCCAGCGTCATCGCGTCCTCGTCGTAGCGTACATCTGGCAGCAAGCCAAGTGGCATCCCTGTGGCGTGTACCTCGGTTACGTCGCCTGTGCGCCGCCTGAGCAGTGGAAGCTCCTGTCCAGCGTTGGCGTAGCACAGGCGACCACTCGTTGGCTCGAGCACAGCGTAGAAGCAGGTGACAAACGTCCCTGGAGGAATGTCATCGCCAAGCACGTTGTTGACGCGCGCCAGCGCCTCGCCCGGCGAAGTGACATCTTGCGCGGCGGTGCGGAGCATCGTACGGGCTGCCGTCATCACCAGTGCGGCGGGGATGCCCTTGCCCGTCACATCGCCAATCGCCAGCCCCAGGCGCCCGTCCTTCAGCGTAAACACGTCATAGAAGTCGCCGCCCACCTCGCGCGCAGGCTGGTAATAGGGCGTAAGACGCCAGCCATCCAGCGTTGGGATTTCCTTCGGGAGGAACGTGCGCTGAATTACTTGCGCGGTGCGTAGCTCCTGTTCGATACGTTCGCGTTCTTGCGCCTGGCGTTGCTGGGCTAGGGCAAGCTGCGCCACCCGCAGCGACGGAGCCACCTGCGCGCCAAGCGTCGTCAGCAGCGCGCGATCCTCTCTGTCATACTCCTCGCCATCCAGTCGCAACCCCAGCAGCGTCAGTCCAAGCAGTTCCCCCTGGCTTGCCAGAGGGAGAACGATGTCAACGCCCGCCTGCCGCAAACCTTTGATGAACGGCGACTCCAGCTTCAGCCGATCAAGTGCCAGCGTGCTTGTATGATTCAGCGCATAGCTCAAAAACGGATCATTATCGGCGATGCTGGCTGTCTCGTTCCCGGCTTCCGCTTCGGCGGAAGTGTCGCCCGGCTGCGTGTGTATCCAGAGGGCGAGAGAGCGGGGGTGGAACGCGCGCTGCACGGCGGCGAGCATGCCATCGCGCACCTTGTCCAGATCAATCTCTTCGCGCAAGGTCGAGGTATAGGCTTCGATGGCCTTGCGGGCGGCGTCGTTGCGCAGGTGAAACCGCTGCTCAAAGAAGTCCTGCGCATAGGTGCGGAGTGGTTCGAACAAGACAGCGGACGCAAGCGTGGTAGTGACGACGATATATTCTGGTGTCGAAGGTTTATGTGTGAGCAGCTCGAAGCTGGCCAATGCGCTGAAGTAGACAAACGCCAGACAACCGCTAAAAACGATCGATCTGAAGGTAGAGGTAGCAAGCCGCCGAAACGCCGCGATGAGCGTCGCATACACCGGCAGCAGCAGGAAAAAGAGGAAGGTGAGGCCCAGACGACCAAACACAATCGAGAGGAGCGCAATGAGCGCGCCGCCAATCAGCGTGGGAAGCGTGAAACGGAGGAGCCGACGACGCAGTTTGCGCGCAAACGAGGATTGTCGGCTGGGCGCTCCTGCCACCAGAGACGATTCCCTCGACACAACGCGAAATACCGCCATGTATGCGCTCTCCTCCTTGCGGCCTCTGATGTATGGGAACAGTATAGACGACGCAACCCACAGGAGCAAGCAAGGTGGCGTTATGACGTTGCTGACCGGTGTTCCAGAAATGTCTGTGTTCCACATCACGTGAAACAGAGGCTTTTCTGGAACACCGGGAGACATTCGAAGCATTCTATGCCCAGCGGAACGCACGCACCGAGAGCAACAGCGCGGCCACCAGCCAGCCCGCCAGCACGAGCAGATCCGTCTGCACCGAGGCCAGACTCGCACCGTTGTTGATGATCTGGCGCAGCGCATCGTTGAGATAACTCAATGGCAGCACGTTGATCAGTGGCGCGAGGAACGCGGGCGCGCTCGACGTGGGGAAGTACGACCCGCCGAGGAACATCATCGGGAAACTGATCAGCATGCTAATCGCGTCAGCAACCTCAGCCGTCCGGGCGAAGCTACCGATTACAAAGCCAATCGCAAGCATCGCCAGTGCGCCAAGCGTGGTTGTCGCCAGCAGCGCCATCCAGCTCCCGATGATCTGCACTTTGAAAACAAAGATTGCTACCGCCAGCAGTATCACTCCCTGACCCAACGAGAGGAGCAGGCGCGCCAGAATCTGCGAGCCAATCAGCGCGCTTGGTCGTAGCGGCGTGGCCGCCAGCCGCTTCATGATGCCCTCCTTCCGCCAGGAGACCAGCGTCACCCCCACCGGAAGGTTTGCCCACATCAGCAGCATCCCCAGCATGCCAGGCGTCAGCCAGTCCACCTGGCGCAGATTATGCGTGTTGACAGCCTGCTCATGCAGCGTCACATGCGCCGTATGTGCGCTGGATTGCTGGTTGAGGCTGGCGATGATGCTCTGCACGGCGGCCTGAGCGATAGCCTGTTCCACCGGGCTGCTCTGGTCGTAGTACACCTGCATCGCCGCGTCGCCCTGCATGAACGCCGCGCCAAAGCCCGCTGGCATTACGATCACCGCGCCACGCTGGCCATTGCGTAGCGCCTGCGTTTCGGCGTCCGTCGAGCCTTCGTGTACAACGAGCGACTTGTTGTGCTTCAGGTTCGCCACGATCTGCTGCGAGATTGCCGAGTGATCCTGATCCACCACGCCCAGCGAGAGGGTGGAAGCGCCATTGCTGCCAAAGAGCCAGCCGAAGATCAATATCGAGACGACTGCCAGCCCCAGGCTGGTGATCAATAAGACGCGGTTCCGGCTGAGCATCACCACGCTCGCCCACAACATCGCAAAAAACGCCTTCATCTGTATCTCTCTCTTTCTCTAGGTATGTGTTTATGGGTATGTATGTGTCAGTCGCGCAGGCCGCGTCCGGTCAGCTTGAGGAACACGTCTTCGAGTGTCGGCGCGTTCACTTGCAGGTGGTTCATCGTCACACTGCGCGCTGCGGCGTACTGCAACAGCGCCACAAGCGTTTGCTCGACATGCGCAGTGTAGATGACCTTGTGTTCAAGCCCATCGCGGGCGTCGGTCACGCCTGGGAGCGCGCGTAGCTCGGTGGCGGTGATCGCATGCGAGGGCGCGCCGTTTTCTGTGAACTCACAGGTGATGGCGGCGCTGGCGCCCAGGGTTGCGATCAGTCCGGCGGGGGTATCCTGCGCGATAATCATCCCGTGATCCATGATGGCGATGCGGTCGCAGAGCGTCTGGGCTTCGTCCATAAAATGGGTGGTCAACACGACCGTCTTGCCGCGCTCACGCAGCCGCAAGACGGTATCCCACAGCATGCGGCGGCTCTGTGGATCGAGGCCGGAGGTGGGTTCATCCAGGAAGACCAGCGTGGGGTTGTTGACCAACGCCAGCGCCAGCGCCAGCCGTTGCCGCTGCCCGCCGGAAAGGTCTTGCGGGCGCGCGCTTGCCTTCTCGGTCAATCCGACTTCTGCCAGCAGTTCGGCGGTATTGGTGGCGTGGGGGTACAACGCGCCAAACAGATTGATGGTCTCGCACGCCGTCAGGTCGGGGAAAAGCGTCGTCGCCTGCAACTGGACGCCAATGCGCTGTTGGATGGCGCGCCGATGTGTACGCACATCGAGTCCATCCACAATCACCTCGCCCGCGTCGGCTTTGCGAATCCCTTCGATGATTTCCAGTGTGGTCGTCTTGCCAGCGCCGTTTGGCCCCAACACGCCGAATATCTCGCCCCGACGGATGCTCAGGCTCACATCGTTCACGGCGACAAAGCGCCCGTAGCGTTTCACCAGCCCCTTGACGTTCACCATCGCTTCGGCGAATGATACATCGGCCTGAGTGATCAGCGGATTGCTCAATGTTGATGTCTGCGCCATGTGTCTCTGCTCCCTCTACTTTGTTCATCACAATCTGCTCATTGCGATTGCCGTCGCACATAACGGTACCCGACGCCGGAGCAAAGCGCGCGTGAACGAAGTCATGGACTTAGGCATATTTTTCTTGACAAGAAGGATTGCCATGAGATAGAGGAGCGGCGCCGATTCATGACGGAAGAGGGATGGCGTATATGACCTCAGATAGAGAAGATTCCTGTCGAATGGCGCTATACTGTAGGAATAGGCGGCATGGGCAGGAGGAAGACAATGGTAAGCGGCGCATATGATAATCAGGCCACCCCGGCGGAGCAGGCTCCCCATCAGACAAATCGAGGGACGGCGATCAGCACGCTCGACAACTGGGGAAACGTCACTGCGTATACGGCGCTGGTCATTGGGTTGCTCTTTGCTATTCTCTCGGCCTCACATCTAACGCTTATCGGTTTTGTCGCTCTCGTGGCGGCGCATATTCTCTGGCTGGCCGTGTTCTCTGG
>JAJPIU010000063.1 GCA_021324535.1 Pseudomonadota bacterium | reverse complement strand
TCGCCGCCTCGGCGATCTTCTGTGGGAGTGGGGTGTGTGTATCGTCGTCGAACCAGAGTAATCCTCGGCTTATCATAGGGCAAAATGGCTCCTTGGGTAGTGATGGGTGTGGGGAAAGACTTGCTCTTCTTGAATATTTGTTCTAAGTATAGACGCCAAAACCGGTCATGTCAAGGGGGCAATGGCCTGTGCTACAATGAAACCCGCGTTTGCGTTGTACGCTTCACCAGACGCACAGGAGGAACTACCATGTCTGGCTTGCAGGCGACACAATCGGGCTTCGCAGAGGTGAATGGCGCACGCAAGATCGTTATGCCCAATACCACCCATGTCCCTAACATGGAACAGCCCGAGCAGTTCAACCACTATGTGCTAGATTTTTGTCAAGTGCATCAGGCGGATAGAGAACCGTTTCTGCAAAGTTTGGCTTCAGGAATCGGCAACATGCGTCACCTGCGGCCAGATCTTGCGCAATATATCAGCGAAGATGGCCCGCTCGGCAGGCGTGCCCACGGTGACGCGCACACACCGGTCAAGCGGCGGCGCGCCGGGCATGCGGATGAAGACACCCTGCTCGGCCAGCGCGGCCAGCAACGCCCGTGCGCATGTAGACGAGCCAACATCCATCGCGACAAAGTTGGTGGCGGAGGGCTGGGGAATCATGCCAAGTTCGCGGGCCAGCGCGGCATACTCCTCACGTCCACGCGCCACCTCCGCCGCAACGTAGCGCAGATAGTCGGTATCCTCCAGCGCCGCCAGCGCGCCCATCTGCGCAACAAGATTGACGCCGAAGTGCAGGCGGATACGATCAAACGCGGCGATGACCTCGGGGCGACCGATGGCGTAACCCACCCGCGCGCCCGCCATACCATACGCCTTTGAGAAGGTGCGCAGGCGGAGCAGACGCGGATCATCGGGGTTCATCGGCAACAATATACCGGGATCAGAGGGATCATCAATCGGCGCCAGTTCGATATACGCCTCGTCGAGCAGCAACAGTGAGCCACTGGGCAGCTTATCGAGGAAGGCGCGCACGGCATCGCCGCGATACCAAGAGCCGGTGGGGTTATCGGGGTTGGCGAGGTAGACCAGGCGCGCGTTCGTGCGATTGGCAGCCTCGGCCAGCGCGTCGAGGTCATTGCGCAGGCCGCCCGCGTCATCCAGATAGCGCACCAGCTCCTGCCGCCCACCGTAGCCTGCGATGTGAAATGGCACAGTGGGATACGCCCCAGCGGCGGTGACGACCACATCACCCGGCTCGACGAAGGCGCGGACGATCAACCCCAGCAGATCGTCTATGCCGGAGCCGACGACGATATGCTCGATACCCACGCCATGCAAACGCGCCAGCGCCAATCGTAGTTCATAGACTTCGGGATCGGCGTAGCAGGCAATGCGCTCGATGGCGGCGCGCATCGCCTCGCGCGCATGGGGCGACGGGCCAAAGTTGCTCTCGTTGGCGCCCAACCGCAGGGCAAATGTGCGCCCGCTGCGCCGCTCAAGTGTCTCTGGCCCCGTAAAGGGAACAGTGGGCGGCAATCTGGCGACAAGCCGCGTTAGCGGCGCGCCCTCGCGCAGAGGCTGCTGCTTGCTCTCCACAGAGACCGGCTTTGCCCGACGCTTTGCGCTCATCGTGTGTTCCTTTTCTCGTTCTTGCAGAGATAAACAGTGCCCTCTCCCGCGTGGCGGGAGAGGGGCCAGGGGTAGGGGCCGTCTACTCCCGCTGCCGGATGTACGCCTGTGGCAGCCGGATGGGAGCGATAGGCAGCGTTCTCATCGCCAACGTAGCCGGCGCCCAGGGAGTTATGGCGCCCTGGCCGCCATGCCCGCGATGGCGTGGGTTAGGAGTGGTGGGTGTTGTTGGCGCCGCGCAATAGTTCCACGAGTTGCCGTCGGGCGTCAGGCAAACATGGATGTTCGTGCCGCCGCTGCCCGTGCCGTCGGGTGGCTGCATTCCCTTGATGAACCAGTCGGTGGAGGTGATCCCGTTGGAACTCCATGTCGCCCGATAGACGCCGGTCGGCGCTGGGAAATCGCGCTTGGGCAGGTTACGCTCGGCGTAGATCATCGTGCGATACCACGTTGGCGCAGCGCCGGTGATGCCGTCAATGCCGTGACCGACCTGTGAGGGATCGGCGAAGTTGGAGTAATCGTTGTTGCCGGCCCACACGCCCATCGTGTAGTCCATCGTGTAACCAATCGTCCAGTCGTCGGTCAGATTGTTCGTGCCCGTCTTGACGGCGGCCGGCCAGGCATTGGGCGAACTGTCGTTGTTGGCTTCCAGCGCCGCGCATTCGGCGTTACCAATCGGCCCCTCGGTTCCGGCTCCGGCGTGGATATAGCCGGGATCATCGGGGCTGAGGTAGGGATCAAGATAGAGCGGGCTGCACGCGCCAAACTCCCGCGCGCGCGCCTTGTTGTCTTCAAGGATATTTGTTACCAGAAACGCTACCTGTGGACTCAATATCTGGACGCCCTGTGGCACATGGTACTGGTAGATCACGTTGTTCGAGCTATCGGTGATCTCGTTGATGGCGTGCAACGGGATGTATTGCCCGTAGTTCGCCAGCACCGTATACATCTGCACCATGTCGTACAGCGTCACGTTGAGCGAGCCAAGCACAGATGAAAGCCCCCAGGTACCCTTCCAGCCGTGCTGCCAGAGTCCCATGCGAATCGCATTGCGTTCGACGCTATCTATCCCGGCGTATTGCATCACCTTGACCGCCGGAATGTTGCGCGAGGTCTGCAACGCCTGACGCAACGTCATCTCGCCAGGGAAAAGGCGGTCGAAGTCGAGCGGCTTGTACTCACTTCCTGAACCGGCGTCATAGAAGATGGAGGGCGTATCGGCTATTGTCATCGCCGGGAACCACCCTTTCTCAAAGGCGGTCGCGTAGGCGATGGGCTTGAAGGATGACCCGGTGCCACGATAGCCCTGGGTGACGACGTTGAACTGACCGTTGATCTGCGTACTGTAGTAGTCAACGCTGCCCTGCATCACCAGGATCGCCCCGGTACTCTGCTGCACCAGCATCCCTGCCGTATTGGTCACATGGTCGTTGACGATATAGTTGCCGTAATCGTCGTGATCCGTGCCATACAGGTGCTTCTTCATCGCCGCCTCAGTGTAATTTTCCAGATTGAGGTCGAGCGTCGTGTAGACGTTCAGGCCCGTGCGCGCGATGTCGGCGACATTGAGCTGGTGCGCGTTGACCATTGCCTGCAACTGCTGGATCACAAAGTCAACAAAGTGAGGCGCCAGCTTGGGGGTGGTCGGTTGCAGATGCAGCAGCGTGTGATGCTTGTAGGCGTTCCAGGTCTCGGCGGAGGCAGCGTCCGCCTGTTTTTGCGTGATGAACCCCAATGTCACCATGCCTTGCAACACATATGCCTGGCGCGCAAACGCCGTGGAAAAATGGTTGATCGGCTCATTCAGGTTGGGGTTCTGTGGAATGCCCGCCAGCAGCGACGCTTGCGCAAGATCGAGATGCTGCGCCGCCGTCTCGCCGGTCGCGGGGTTGTCGGTATAGTCGAAGTAGAACTGCGCGGCGGCGTCAATGCCATAGACCGTCGGGCCATAGGGGATCGAGTTGAGGTACAACTCCATGATCTGGCGTTTCGTGTAGACGCCTGTGATCGTCAGCCCGGTGGAGAGGATGATCTCTTTGAGCTTACGGTCATAGGTGACACTGCCACCCAGGATGTTCTGCTTGATAAGCTGCTGGGTGATCGTGCTGGCGCCCTGGGTGATCTGCTTGTGCAGAATATTCTCCTGAGCGGCACGCACGATTGACGTGGGGTCAACGCCGTAATTTGTCCAGAAGGTGCGATCCTCAGCGGAGATCGTCGCGTTGACGACATCTATCGGCACCTGCGCCAGTGAGATGTTGTGTTGCGCACCGTTCGAGTTCAACTGATAGAGCAGCGTCCCATCATTCGAATAGATGCGCACGCTGCCCTTGGAGTTGACGGTGCGACCCAGCCCAAGAATCACCGCCTCCTGCGATTGGTAGTAGGTCGCGGCGATGGCCAGGGTGGCGGCAAGCGACGAAACGAGCAGAAACACCATCAGCATCAGTGAGATCCAGGTCAGCCGACCAAACGACGAAGCCCGCGCCGCTGCCCGCGCCCGCGCCGACCGCCGCAGATAGAGCGTATAGCGTCTGCGTCGGCGGCTGCGCACAGTGAGGCTTTCAGGCGGTTTGCTTCGTGAAATGGGAGCCGGAACGCCATAGCCATTCGCGCCGTTCCGCACAGAGACTGCCATCGGCTGGTCGTTATACACATCACCGCGCGCGCCAACCTGAGGCAAGGTCTGGGCTGGCGGCTCGACGCCAAGGCGCTCCTGGGGGGACGTTCCGTCTGGCGCTCCCTGGCTGTCGCTCTCGGCCATCATGGGCGCCGTTGGCTGAGTATCATCTGGCAGCATGGGTGGAAGCGTTGGCCCGGCGCGTCGAACACGGGGCGCCGTCGGGGTGGTATCTTCCTCAACATTAAATGACTGCTCATCCTCAGGATGAGGCGTACTTCCTGTAGAGTCCAAGATAACCTCCGTGCATAAGCGTCAGGCCAGCGTACGGCGCTTGCTTGACAGATGGGCTGAAATACGGATATAGTGCAAGAATGACGTGAAATCGCTTCGATCCGATCAGACGCGCAACCCCAGCGGGCAATAACGTCGCCGTGCCGGACGTGAGCCTGCTCTCAGCAATCTCACATGATTTCAACAACATTTCAACAACACGACGCGCATCCAACTGATGGTTTTGCGCCTTAGTCGTCAGTATACATCAGGAGAACACCAACATGGCCAGAACGGGCGCCAACGCCCCCTTATCTACCCCCACACCTGCAACCGATCATCCTGCATTGGCCACGCCAAACGTCGCAGCCGAGCCGGATCTCGCCGCTTCTAGAGTATCACACATGGAGGCGCGCACTCGTTTCGCGCCTAGCCCAACTGGCATCCAGCACATCGGCGGCTTCCGCACGGCGCTCTTTAGCTGGCTGCTCACGCGCCACTATGGGGGCCAGTTCATTATCCGCATCGAAGACACCGATACCGCGCGTACAGTGGAGGGCGCCGTTGACGCCGTCCTCGAAGGGTTCCGCTGGCTTGGGTTGGATTGGGACGAAGGCCCGGACGTGGGCGGCCCGTATGGCCCCTATTACCAGACACAGCGGCGCGCCATCTATCTTGAATATACCGAGCAGTTGATCGCTTCCGGCCATGCCTACCGATGTTTCTGCACGCCTGAGCGGCTGGAGACGGTGCGGATGATGCAGCGCCAGCGGGGTGAGCCACCGCGCTACGACCGACACTGCCGCCATCTCACATCCGACGAAGTGGCCGCGCGGGTGTCCGCAGGCGAGCCGTATACTGTGCGGCTGGCCGTTCCCTACGAGGGAACAACGCGCGTACAGGACGCGCTACGTGGCGTGATCGTCTTTGAGAACTCCACGCTGGATGACCGTGTGTTGTTGAAATCGGATGGCCTACCTACCTACCACCTGGCGCACCTGATTGACGATCACCTGATGCGCATTACACACGTCTTCCGCGCCGAGGAGTGGATTCCCAGCGCGCCGCTGCATGTGCTCATCTATGAGGCGTTTGGCTGGCAGCCGCCGATCTTCGTACATGTGCCCGATGTATTGGAGGGGAGCGGTGGGAAGAAGCTGAGCAAGCGGCACGGCGCCAAGTCCATGCAAGACCTGCGCGCCGAGGGCTTCCTGCCGGAGGCCGTCTTGAACTATATGGCGCTGCTTGGCTGGTCGTATGACGACAAGACGGATGTGCTGAGTCTGGATCAGATCATGAAAGCGTTCTCGATAGAGCGTGTGGGCGTGGCGGGCGCGCGCTATGACGAGGGGCGGCTGCTCTGGTTCAACGGCTACTACATTCGCCAGTTGACGCCGGAGGCGCTGACCGAGCGCACACTGCCTTTTTTGGAGCGCCCGCAGGCCGAGGGCGGCCTGCCCGATAGCGTGGCGCGTCCGCTGGATCGTGAGTACACGGCGCGCGTGCTGCGTCTGGAGCAGGAGCGCATGAAGACACTGGCCGAGGCGCCCGGCATGACCGAGTTTTTCTTCACCGACGCAATTGAGTACCCCGCCTCGCTGCTGATTGCCAAGCAGATGGACGCGACGCGCACGCTCGATGGCCTACGCCGCTCTGAGAAACTGCTGAGCGATCTGACAAGCTGGGAGGCGACAGCGATGGAGCAGCCCATGCGCGACCTCGCCGCCGAGCTCAACCAGAAGCCGGGGCAGCTTTTCACCAGCGTGCGTGTCGCAGTGACGGGCCGCACGGTCTCACCGCCGCTCTTCGAGACGATGGAAGTGTTGGGGCGCGAGGTCTCGTTGCGCCGCCTGCGCGAGGCCATCGCGAATCTCGAGGCGGAGTAAGCGAATAAAGGAGACGCGCCATGCCAACGCGACGGGAACGGCTGACTGGTGGGCTGCTTGGGTTGCTGATTGGTGATGTGCTTGGCGTGCCCTACGAGTTTCACGAGCCGGAGGACATCCCACCGCTGGAGCAGATCGAGTTTGCGCCGCCGTCAGGCTACCATCGCGCCCACGCGGGCACACCGCCGAGCGTATGGTCGGACGATGGCGCGCTGGCGCTCTGTCTGCTGGCCTCGCTGCTGGAACGCCAGCGTTTCGACGCCGAAGACTTCGGCCAGCGGGTGGTACGCTGGTACACCGAAGGCTATATGGCGGTGGATGGTCGTGTCTTCGATGTGGGAAACACGACCGCCCAGGCGATCAGGGCGATACGCAATGGGACGCCTGCGCTGGAGGCTGGCCCTGCCGATGAGTATGCGCTTGGCAATGGCTCGCTGATGCGCGTACTGCCGCTGGCGCTGTGGAGTCGCGGAAGTGACGACGAGCTGATCGCCGACGCGATGGCGCAATCGCGCGTGACGCATGGCCATCTGCGGGCACAGGTCTGCTGCGCGGTCTATTGCCTGTGGGCGCGCTACATCCTTGATGAACACGCCGATCCCTGGGGCGACGCGATTGCCACCGCACGTGCGCGCTGGTCGGAAGCCTCGCCCGAACGCGCCGAGCTGGAGTTTCACATTCGCCCGGATGATCCTGCGCCAGGGAAGGGGCGCGGCTATGTAGTGGACACGCTCCGGTCGGCGCGCTGGGCGGTGGATCAGGGAGACTACGAGCAAGTTGCCAGGGCAGCGATCAGGCTTGGGCATGATACAGATACGACGGCGTGTGTGGCGGGCGGTATCGCCGGGCTGCGCGACGGCGTGTTGGGCATTCCCATCCGCTGGCGTGAGAGTCTGCGTGGGCAGGAACTCTATCAGCCGTTGCTGGATGGGTTGTGCTTATGACAGACGAGTCGACCACTATCCTCTACCGTCCGGTGGGTGAGCATGAGCTGGCGCTGATCCACGCCAGTGGTGATACGGCCTTCCCCCTGCGCCTCTCGTGGCAGCCAATCTTCTATCCCGTCTTGAACGAAGAATACGCCCGCCAGATCGCCAGCCAGTGGAATGCGCGCGATGGCAAGCGTGGCTACGTCACTCGCTTTGCCGTGCGCAGCGCCTATCTTGCCCAATACGACGTTCACACCGTTGGCTCGGCGATTCATCAGGAATACTGGATACCCGCCGAGCGGCTGGACGAGTTCAACGCGCAGATCGTCGGGCGGATCGAGGTCATTGCGGAATACATGCCGACGGACTGAGCCTTCTTCTGGCGCCTCTGTTGCTAATCTGCGTATATACAGAGAAAGAGAGATCTGTATTTGTGGCGAGACA
The DNA here is from genome assembly GCA_021324535.1 of Pseudomonadota bacterium. Classification (GTDB taxonomy): domain Bacteria; phylum Chloroflexota; class Ktedonobacteria; order Ktedonobacterales; family JADMIN01; genus JAJPIU01. The sequence goes on along the minus strand of JAJPIU010000063.1, from coordinate 19,381 downwards.
ACACAAGAAAGCATGAGCAGGAAACAGGAGGATGGAGATGCCGGAGCATGGGCATGCCCAAAATGGGCAGATTCAGGTGAGGCTGGGCGAGGGCAATGAACCGCGCTACCAGCCTATCGCTAACTACGGCGTGATCGGCGATTGCCGCACGGCGGCGCTGATTGCGCCCAATGGCTCGATAGACTGGCTCTGCCTCCCACACTTCGATAGCCCCGCCGTCTTTTGCAAATTGCTCGACGCTGACAAAGGCGGCTACTTTCGCATTTGCCCTACTGAAGCCTGCGAAGCGCGCATGGAATACATGGTTGATACCAACATCTTGCAGACACTCTTTACGGCGTCCGGTGGGAGCGTGCGACTGGTGGATGTCACCCCTGTACGGATGCGCCCGCGCAAGCCCCATGTGGTGGAGCATCTCGCCTCACTGCTGCCGGGGACAACGCACGGCATTCGCGCGGGACTTGAACGCGAGGTGGGCAACGATGTGTCCGCTTCGCACCGGGTCAACCGCATCATCACCTGCCAATCGGGCGAGGTGACGATGGAGATCACCCTCAAAGCAACCTTTGACTACGCCCGCAAAGCGCCAGACATCGCTCTGCATCCCCTGGCCGATGGCGCGGTCGGGGCGATCCTGACGGCGGATGGCCGCTACCTCTCGCTCATCGTGCGCCATCTCCCCTCTGATAGCGCCAATGCGGAACGCATGCCAACGATCACGCTACATGAGCAAGATGGCGTCTTACGCGCGGTCGTTCCAATGAAGGAGGGGCAGCGTATCGGCGCTGCGCTCAGCTATGCGCGCACCCAGGGCGAAGCCGAGAATCAGCTCAGCAGCTTGCTGCGCCACGACTTCGACGCCGACCTCGATGAAACGATGCGCTTCTGGCGCGACTGGATCAGCCTGTGTCACTACGACGGCCCCTATCAGGTGACCATTCTCCGCTCGGCGCTGGCGCTCAAACTGTGTACGTTTGAGCCAACCGGCGCGATTGTCGCCGCGCCCACCACCTCGCTGCCCGAATGGATCGGCGGTGTGCGCAACTGGGACTACCGCTACACCTGGCTGCGCGACTCCTCCTTCACGCTCGACGCGCTTGGCAACCTTGGCTATGCCAGCGAGGCGCGCGACTACTTCCACTTCCTCGATGACCTGCGAATCCGCGACGCTGCCGATATGCGCATCATGTACACCATCCGTGGCGAGAAAGACGGCGCGCTCGAAGAGCACGAACTGACCCACCTCGAAGGCTATATGGGATCACGTCCTGTGCGTATTGGCAATGGCGCTGCCACACAACGTCAGCTCGATGTCTACGGCGAGGTGGCCGACTCAGCCCTACGCTATGCCCGCCAGGCTGGCTTCACGCAGCCGCGCCATACCGGCCATACCGATCATACCGATCATCGCTTCACGATGGAGCATATGCGCAACCACCTCCGTGAACGCACGCAGGATCGTATGGCCCGCGAGACCCAGCGTGACCTGCGCACGCTCTCCGAGCAGATTGCGCGCTACGTCGCACATCACTGGCAGGATGTGGATCAGGGCATCTGGGAGGTACGCGGCGCGCCACGGGCGTTTGTCTATTCGCGCGCGATGTGTTGGGTGGCGCTGGATCGCGCCTGCAAGCTCGCCGAGCATCATGGGCATTCGCATGATACGGCACAGTGGGCGGCTATTCGCGATCAGATTCGCCAGAGCGTGATGGAGCATGGCTACAGCGAACAGTTACAGAGCTTCACACAAGCCTATGGCGATGAGACACTCGACGCTGCGAACCTGCGCCTCTCGCTGGTCAACTTCCTCCCCGCGAACGATCCACACATGCTGGGAACAATCGCGGCGACCGAGCGCATTTTGACCAGCCCCAACGGGCTGATCTACCGCTATCGTCCTGCTGACGTGGCAGCCAAGGGGAAAGGGCTGGATGAGGCGGGCGCGACGGATGACGGCCTCCCCGGCGGCGAGGGAGCCTTCCTGGCGTGTACCTTCTGGTATGTGAGCAATCTGGCGGCGCAAGGTCGTTTAGGCGAGGCGCGCGAACGCTACGAGCGGTTGCTCAGCTATGCCAGTCCGCTTGGCCTCTTCTCCGAGGAGATCAATCCCGATACGGGCGCGCTGCTTGGCAACTATCCCCAGGCGTTCACCCACATCGGCCTGGTCAACGCAGCCGTCAACCTGCAACGTGCGCAGGAGGGGCGCTAGGATCAGGCGCGGACTGGCGGTAGGGTGGACGTTGGCGTGGACATCAAGGGTTGACAGTAACCCAGGCGACGCCTTCTGGCGTGCGCGTCAGGCGGCCCAGGCCGGGGATGTGTGTAGCGATTAGTAGCGCGTCTTCGGTGAGCGCGGTCTCGGCGAACGCGGCGCGCGTGCGGATGGTGGCGTCTCGGTCGATCCCCACCTGCATCCATGTCGGCTGCTCCACCTCGACGGGATGGTGATACAAGTCACCCAGGCAGTACAACACCTGCCCCGCCGATTCAACGCGAACGAGCTGGTGGCCAGGGGTCTCGCCCGGCGCGCTGACCAGCCGTATGCCCTGCCCAAGCTCATAGTCGCCATCTACCAGTTCCAGCGCCCCCTGCTCAGCCAGGGGAACCAGCGTGTGACTGGCGGGCGCGTCGGGGCGCTGTAGCCAGCCACTAGCGTCTAACGCATCCCAATCAGCGCGGCTCAGGTAATAGCGCGCATGGGGGAAGGTGGGAACGTAGCGCCCACCTTCCAGGCGCGTCGCGCCATTGAAGTGATCGGTATGCGCGTGGGTGATGACGACCTGCGAGATGTCTTCGGGCTGGACGCCCATCTCGCCCAGTCGCTCCATCAGCCCAGGCGGGGGCGTGTAGCCAGGGATCAGCAGCGTATCCGCCCAGGAAGCCGGATAGTCATAGACACCGACATCCACCAGCAGCGAGACGCCTGGCGCAGCGATATGAACCATCTGGATGGGAATCTGCAAGGGTTGCTCGAAGGAGGCGGTATAGCGCGGACGCCACTCGCTCTCTGGCACGCCCAGCGCCTCCTGCTGATCCCACCGGAGATCGCCAATCGAGATGATCGAGATCGTCGCCTCGCCCAATGGGAAGTGTTGTACATACTCCGACATAGCGTCTCCTACATCAACCTAGCATAGCCAGTCGCGCGTGTTCTGCTTTTTGCGTGGCCGACGTGGCGCTGGTGTCTCACTGTTGAGGTACGCCGATGGATTGGGCGTGCGGCTCTGTGGAACACTGCTCTGCGGAACCGTTGGTTCGCCATCTTCGTCGGTGGGCGCTGGAGCATTCTCAACATTTGCTGGCGCGGCTGCTTTGCCCTGTTGTCCGGCGCCTTTTGCGCCCCGCGCCGCAGTCGCGCTCGACGCCGGATCGTTTGCCCATTCTCCAAGCGCCTCGCGTTGCGCCTCGCTGAGCGTTCCCTGGTTGAGCGCATTTCTCCCTGCGGGCGCGCGCGGCGTGGGCGTGTCACGCTGCCCTACGGGTGGAGGCGTTGCGCCTTGCGCAGTGGCTAAGGCCGCGCCTGGAGCGTTGGTGTTCCAGCGGCTGGCCTGCGCGCCCTTCCCGCCCTTCGCGCCCTTTGGCGACTGTGTGGTAAGGGGTGGTGGCGTCGTCTGCGGCATTGCCGTCAGCCCGCCACCAAAGTTCGCCCCTGGCACGGCGGTCGCCGCCTTGGGCGCCGGAGTTGGGGATGGCGCTTTTGGTTGCGCATGCGCCAGCGGCGTTGAAGGAGCGCCAGTCGCGCCCCAGGCGGCTCCTGCGCCTAGCGCAGATGGCAGTGGTGGTATCGTTTGAGGCGTCGCGCCCAGGCTGCCCGACGGCGCTGTGGGTTGGGGCCAGAGCGCGCTCAGACCAGGGCCAACCATTGGCCCGGAGGTCATACGCCCACCTGAAGGCGGCGCGGCCCAAGCTGCGGAACGATTGAACGACTCCGCCACCAGCCGCGCTTGCTCCACCACCCGCAACGAATGGCGGCTTTTACTCCAGGCGAAGATTTGCGTCGTGATGGCGGCAAGGAAGATACCTGCGATCATCGCGACAAGCGAGGCGCCGACGTCAATACCTGCCCAGCCAAGATAGGCGTACTGAGTAATCACATGGGAGAGGCTGAGTGGGCCAAGCTGCGAGCGCGCGGAGAGGGTCGCCAGTGAATGAGGGCCTTGCAGCAGCAGGAAAAGCGCCGCGCCGACGCCTGTGGCGCCACAGGCGATGAGGCCAGCGCGCAGGCCAGCCACAAACTGGCGACCATACCAGCCGCGCTCAAGCCACTTGGCGACGCCAAGCCCCGTGATAACGCCAATCAGCGCAACGGCGGGCGCAACGAACAGCCCGGCGACGATCTGCAACCCATAGAGCGCCACCAATCCAGCGGCGCCGACAACCAGCCCCACCCGTGTGATCGTTCGCATGACCCTTCCCCTTTTTGCCAGCGTTTGCTGTCTGTCAGGCGCCTCGCCGACAACGCAGTAGAAGCATAGTTAAGTATATAGCTGAATGTTTACAAGTTTTTGGCGATCAGCATGCGCTGAACTTCGCTTGTCCCCTCGCCGATCTCGTGTACCTTTACATTACGCCAGAAACGCGAGACGGGGTACTCATCCATAAAGCCATAGCCACCGTGAATCTGCACCGCCTGATCGGCGCAGCGCTTGGCTGTCTCGGATGAGAAGAGCTTAGCCATCGAGGCTTCCTTTGTAAACGGTTGCCCCTGCATGTGTAGCCATGCCGCTTTATAATACATGAGACGCGAAAGCTCAATCTCCGTAGCCATATCGGCTAACTTAAACTGGATCGCCTGGAACGACTTGATCGGCTTGCCAAACTGGCGGCGTTCGCGCGAATACTTGAGCGATTCGTCAAAGCACGCCTGCGCCAGCCCCACATTTAGCGCGCTGATCGCGATGCGCCCCATGTTGAGAATTGTCATGAACTGGCGGAAGCCGTCGCCGCGCTCGCCCAACCGATTCTCATCCGGCACGTGGCAATCCTCGAAGGAGAGCGGGCGGGTATCCGACGCTCGCCAGCCCATCTTATGATACGCCGCGCCGATGATATAGCCGGGCGTCCCTTTGGGAACGATCAGATTGGTGATCTCTTTGTGGCCGTCGGGCTGCTTGCCGGTGACGGCGGTGATGGTCACGCCGCCAGTCATGTCCGTTCCCGCGTTGGTGATGAAGCTCTTTGCGCCGTTAATGCGCCAGTAGCCGTCTTCGAGTTCGGCGTGGGTCTCCGTTCCGGCGGAATCCGAGCCGGCGTTTGGCTCGGTCAGCCCAAACGACCAGAGTTGTTCGCCCTGCGCCAGTGGAGTAAGATATTCCCGCTTTTGCTCCTCACTGCCGAAGAGCGCGAAAGGCGTCGCTCCCAGCGAGGTATGCGCCTCCATCGTGATGCCCACCGAGGCATCGCCGCGTCCGATCTCTTCGAGCGCCACACAGTATGTCAGGAAATCCGCCCCCGCGCCGCCATATTCTTCGGGGAAGGGCAGGCCGAGCAGCCCCAACTTCGCCATCTTTTGGATAATCTCGTAGGGAAAGGCTGCCGTGCGGTCAAGCTCTTCGGCCTTAGGTTTGATCTCTTCTTCGGCGAACTCGCGACACATATCGCGGATCATACGTTGCTCGTCGTTGAGCGTAAAGTCCATCGAGGCGCCTCTCTATCTCATCTCTCTCGTCTCTCTTGTCTCGCGCGGAGAACCGGTGGAACATCCAAAGCGTTGCAAACGCCACCAATACCCCTGATTATAGCATGATCTTCCGTCAGCATTATTGCTGAGCAATGGCTTCTTGGCGCCATAGATGCGTTATGAGCAGCATGGCTCGTGAGCTTCCATAGAGAAGCCTTCGGAGATGAGCGTCAAAGGACAACAACGCAATCATCCACCTTCCACACAGCGCACCGCGCACTGGAAAAGGAGCGTCAGTATGGCAGATACCCTTGAACGCAACCGAACAACCGATGGAGAAACAGAAACACGCGCTTCGCGAACCGGAAAGCGGCCGGGAACGCGGCGCACCTCGCGACGCAAGGCGATTCTGGGGCTAGGCGCGCTTGGCGTGGTAGGCGCAGGCGCACTGGCCGCGCCTATCGCCATCCCTGCTATCGAGCGCGAGATTCAGCACGCCGAGGCAGAGTTCCTGGCGCAGCAGTTGGGCAAGCTGGCGGGCGTCCCATTGGACGCGGCCATCGAGGCGGCGGAGATCACCCGCGCCGCTGTGAAGGTGTTTGTTGTGCCGCTGGCCGAAGTGTTCGCCACGCTCGACGCAGGCGCCCTCACAGGGTTGATCGATACGCTGAACCTGGCGCATAACCTGATCGCCGACGTACATGGTGACACGCGCGAGGTAGACGCCCTACGTAAGGTGTTGATCAGTTGGCGCAACAATGTCAACCAACTGCCGATCTCGGTTCAGGCGTATTCAACCGCTGATATCAATGGCGCCGAAACGTACCTGAAGGCGCTGAAGAGCAAGACACAAGCGCAATAGCGGCGATCATCGCTCATCGTCAGCGCCTGATCGGAAGCGCGTAACACGCATGGCTCCTCCTCCGTAGATGTGGTTGTTGCATCGTCGCCAATGAGAGAAATCTGTGGTACGATGCTGGCGAGTCGTGACATCGAAACGATTCGTATCCGCCGGGGCGAAGTGTCTGCCCTGGCGCTCTCACGCCTTTTGCGGAGGAGGGTTATTCTCTATGGGCGGTGTCGAAAGTGTCGCTGGGCATATTTTCAAGGCGCTCGGCAAAGCTATCGTCAATATCCTTTTGGCCTTCATCGTTTGCCTCATCGTAGGCTTCGCGGTTGCGGCTGGAGCGCTCTTTTATGCGCTTGGCCACCTTCACACGCTCTCAATCATCGCAGCGGTGTTGGTGGGCGTACTGGCGGGCTACGCGGGCGCGGTGACGGCGCTGCTGGTGGCGGCGGTACGCGAGGCGCTTGCGCTTGCCAAAGCAGCAGTGGGCGAGGCGCGCGCAACAGTCGGCGAAGTCGAGCGCGGGGGCGCTGCCGCTATCAATGCGATAGAGCATCACAGGCAGTAGACACTGTTCTCCAAATATTTCGCCCTTCTCCTATCATCTAGGAGAAGGGCGCTGCTTTTCTTCAAGGTGTTCCTCGCGGGGCTGCTCGTCGGCTACCCAAAGTTGATGGGGATGCCGCCGATATTGAAGCCGCCGGGATTGTTGTTCCCCGATCCGCGATCATCCTCACCGGTCGGCATATGCAGATACATAGACTGGATGCCGACGCGCCCTGGCCCTGTAAATCTGTTGAAGACAAGCTGGCCCGAACCGCCAAAGATGCCGGTGCGCAGCCCATAGACCATTGGATCCATGCGTACACTCTCGTCGCGATAAATCCAGCCGCCCGGCTCCACGTCAATCTGCTCACCTGGCGCCAGAACCTTCTCGAAGACGTTGCCATAGCCGTGCAGCCAAACCACGCCCTCATATTGCATTGCGGCAAAGCGATCTACAAAGAAGCCAGTGCCGCCGAAAAGCATATTGGCGATGCCCTTCTGGCGCGTAAATCCATAATCGAGATTGCCGGTCGCGGCAAGGAATTGATGCTCACGTACCTCGATAGCCTGCCCCGGCATGAGGTGCATCGGGAAGACATGCCCCGCGCCATCGCGCGAGAAGGCGATCTCGCCTGGCCCGCGCGCCTCCGTCATGAAAATCGGCATCCCTGCGATAAATCGCTTGAACGCGCCTTTCATCTGGTGAATGCCGACATCGAGCTGCGGATTCTTCCAGAGGATGACGTGGTGCTCAAAAAACACTGGCACCTGGCCATCCAGCCAGACGTGCAGCACAGGCGTCAGCTCCCCCTGGATACGATAAGTCAGCCCCGGCGCGCGCCCATCCTGGATGTTGGTGGGCAGCAGCTGTGGCGACTGCGGCTGATAGGGCTGCTGCGGTTGTTGTGGATACCCCATATGTCTCTGCTCCTCATCTTTTTATGCGGCTTATGCGGCGCTGGTGGGTGAACCAGGCGTTGCGCATATCGTATTCCATCGAGCAGGGAACCGCCAGCGAAATCGGCGTGAAAAGTGCGGGTTTGGGCCAAATTGTGGCATAGATCACAGTCTTCATGCAGGAGAGGAGGTGACAATAGGGAGAATGGCGCATCGCCTCAGGCATGGTAGCAAAAGCGCATGGCAGGCCGGTACTGTCGGGTACTGTTGGGCAATTCGTTCGTTCATGGTGTTGAGGCATGTTTTATCGGCGCCAGGGATGGTAGGAGATGGCCTTGTTGCCCTCCCTTTCAGCACTATTTGACATAAGACATGCCTGCGGCCACGCAGAAAGGCGCATTGACAGGCATGCGGAGCAATGTTACAATCGCCCAGTATGCGTTTCACGGCTTGTTCGATTCTTTATTGGCATTTTGGAAACAGGTAAAGACCGCTTCAGCGCACGGCTCGGCCACTTGCTCGAGTTAGGAGTTGAAGTGAGGAGGCGTCATCTATGGGAAGACACACACATAGCGTATCTACGTCGCCGCAGCGCGCGCCACATCTAGCAAACCAGGCGGATGCGCGCCCGGCGTCGCGCCAGAGCCGTGCGCTCCCTCGGCTGGCGCGTCCATTCCTGCCATTGCTGGCTCCAGTGGCGATGCTGGCGGTTCTGCTGACCGGCTCACTTGCGACTGCGCCCGTATTGGCTGCGCCGCTCAGCGGCCAGGGGCCAGGCGTCTCAGTCAGCCCAAACACTGGCCCGGCAGGCACGCACATCACCATCAGCGGTACGAACTTCCATTCTGGCGACACCGTGACGGCGGGCTATACCAATAGCGGCTCATGTTCGTCAGGCGTCACGCCGATCACTGGCGCCACCGGCACGGTGGATAGCAATGGTGGCGTGGTAATCAACACCACCTGGCCGTCTGTACCCAATGGCACGTACACCATCTGCGTAACCGACGGCTCGAAGTCCTATCCCAGCAATCCATTTACCTCGACCTCACAAAATCCGCCCGCGATCACCGTCTCACCGAATCCGGTCGCATCCAGTGCACAGGTGACGGTGAAAGGCTCCAACTTCCTGTTGGGGAACGCCAACACGGTTGAGATTCTCTACGGCGCGCAGGGGACGAACGGCTGCGCCACCAGCGCAGGCACGGCAAACGTCAATAGCGATGGGACGTTTACCTTCACCTTCAACGCTCCGTTTGAGTCGCAGAACACCAATCTGGTGGTGACGGCGGTTGAGCCTGCGCAGACCTGCACAAGCGGCCCCACGCTTTCCGCCCAGGCGCCGTTGCAGGTGCAGGCGGGATCAGCCAGTGGCACGCCCACACCGGGCGGTACCACCGGCACCGCGACGCCCACACCGAACGGCTCGACCGGCAACAACACGCCGACGCCAGCCGCAACCTCCACGCCGACCGGCGGCACAAGTACTAATGGCAATGGCGGCGGCAACCCGCTTGGCCCCATCATCGATCTGTTCACCAAAGGCCCAGGCATTCTCTACTGCCTGATTGGCCTGCTGGCGCTGTTGCTGCTGTTGCTGCTGTTGCTGCTGTTCGCGCGGCGGCGTCGCCAGAACCAGCCAGCCACCATTCAGGAGCAAGACAGCACAACGGTGAACTCCAGCGGCGGCGCAGGCCAGGCGACTGTGCAGCGCAACATTGACGCAGTTGACCCGCGCACGGGACGCCGGACGCGCATCGCCGAAGAGGTAACGAACTTCGACGAGGAGGTTCTGCCACCAGGCGGCGGCCAGGGCGGAACACCACCTGCATCTGGCAGTTAAGAAGACGAAGCGGGCGGTTGAAACCGCGCCTAAGGGCCTGGCGGCCACGAAGGCCGCCTGCGCGGCCTCAGATCCGCCTCATGCTGACTGCTGTGCTGAACAGTTTGACTACTAACAGTTAAACAGTCGGCTGGATAGCCTGCAATCCCCCTGCCCAAAGAGCAGGGGGATTGTTTTGCCTATGCAGGGTATACGCTACGAGCGTTTCCGCTGATCTACGCCGCGCAAGCCAACCATGACGACGAACGCGCTGGCGACAAACAAAAGACCGGCGAGTGTGTAGACGGTATCTACCGGGCCAAAGGTTGTGCCTGTGATGGCGAGATGCAAACCGCGAAACGTCACGCCGTCGAGATAGCCTGCCAGCACTGTGCCAAGCAGGACGCCCGCGCTCATCGCCGGACTGATGACAGAGTTCACACGGCCCAGCAATTCACGCGGTGTTGCCCGCAACATCAGCGGCCCTATCGTCACGTTGACGCCTGTGATGAAGAGGCCGATCAGCACGAAAAGCGCCAGCGCCAGATCAAAAGCGGTAACCCGCGAGACGATGACCACAACGACGCCCGCCAGCAGCAGGCTCAGCCAGAGCGTACGCCCCACCCCCAGGCGCTCCGCAAAGGCGCTGGCGAGGATGGCTCCGATCATAGCTCCCACGCCGAAGGCGGCGCCCATGAACCCATACAAACTTATCGGCGTGTGTAGATCGTCAGTGGTAAAGAAGACGTTCAGCGTTTCCAGCGCGATGGCGCCCATGATGGCGACCACAATGGCCACCAACAGCGTCATGAGCACACGGCTGCGGATATAGAACCGCATGCCCTCCTGCAACTCGCGGAAGAAGTTTGGGCGCTCGCCTGACACGCTGCTGGTCGCCGACATGGGCGCGTGGATGGCCGCAATAGTGAGGAATGAAGCGACAAATGAGAGCGCGTTGATCAGCAGCGCCCATTGTGCGCCAAACGCTACAAAGAGCGGAGCAGCCAGCGCAGGCCCGATGATGCTGGCGAGGCTAACCGACGCCTGCCGCAATCCTATCGCCTTTGGCTGCTCCGCTTCCGGCACGAGGTCGCCGATCAGCGCCAGCATTGCCGGACTGAAGAATTGATCCGCAGCGTTCATCAGAAAGACAGTGGCATAGATCGCGCCTAACATCCAAAGCAGGGGCAAGTGGCCATTCGGCAAAAATGGCAGTGGGATGAGGCCGGTCGCCAGGATCAGCGCGGCGGAGAGGATGGCGCGCACGCCGTCCATCGCCAGCATCATACGACGCTTATCCATGCGGTCTACGAAGACGCCTGCGAGCGGGCCGATTACGAAGGCAGGACTGGCGGCAGCCAGCAACACGGCGCTGACGGCCAGCGGCGCCCACGATTGTCCCCTGGCCAACTGAGACGCGATCCAGATGACCAGGGTGGTATTGAACACCATGTTCCCAATGATGGAGAGCGCCTGCCCTGCCCAGAGGACGGCGTAGTTGCGGTTGATGAGGTAGTTCGACCCGACACGCGCAATCGGGAGAACGTTGAGCTTGTTACCTGCCATCGAGCGCGTCCAGAAACTCTTGAGTGGTCACGCCTGCCGCTCTGATGATGCTACGCAGTGTGCCGACAGGAATATCTTTGGCGTGCATCGGCCCAAGCACAGAAATCGAACCCCTCCTCATTTTGAGGTGGCTGCCCTCCTGCCCGTTCTGCGAAAATCAGAGTCGCTCCAATGCGCGAACACACTCGCGCGGCTTGATGCTTTTCAAGCGTGGCATATGCCTCAACTCGCTTTTGCGACATCGGGAACGGATATCGAAATGCTTTCTACCAGGACGTGAACATCCTCAAGCGGAGCCTCCTGATCTTCGAGTATGAGAGACGCCGCCTCGGCGACCATCGCCAGCGCCTCTTGAACAGTATCGCCCTGACTTGCCACGCCAACCGCAGGACAAATTGAGACGTAGGTATCCTCTTCACGCCAGACGATGCCGGTATATGTCTGACGCTGCCGGGTAGACTCGCTCTCTGCGAAGGGAGTTGAAGAAGTTACTTCGACTTGCGCCAGGATCACCTGGCCATCGCCCAGGCGCGCGCCGCCATCTCTTACATACTCCGCTGACTCGCTCGTCAGCGCCGCTATCGCCTCGTCGGCTGTGGCGCCCTGGCCCTCGGTGCTAAAGGCAGGGCACTCCGCGACATAGCGATCTTTGTAGCGATAGACAATGGCAAGATAGTGTTCCTGAGCCATACTTGCCCTCCTTTATCCAATACATCAATTATGGCACGACGGCTGTGGCCTCGATCTCCACGCGCGCACGGTCGTCAATCAGCGCCGCCACCTGCACCGCCGTCATCGCCGGATAATGCGCGCCCATGATTTCGCGATAGGCGCGGCCAAGCTCGCGTCCGCAGGTCAGATACTCGCGCTTATCCACAACATACCATGTCAGGCGGACGATATGCTCCGGCCCACCGCCTGCCTCCGCAAGAATCGCCAGGATGTTGCGAAGCGCCTGACTTGCCTGACCCACGAAGTCCAGCGCCGGGAAGTGGCCATGTTCGTCCCAGCCGATCTGGCCACTGATACTCACCAGCCGACCGGCGGCCACCACGCCAGGAGAATAGCCGCTGGGGCGCGGCCACCCTTGCGGCTGAAGGATGCGCCTCTCGGTGTTTCGTTCTACTTGCTCGTCAGCCATTGGCAGCCGCCTGTCCCTGTTGTTCTTGTTGGCGCAGGCGGAAGCGTTGCAGCTTGCCGGTTTCGGCGCGCGGCAGGGTGGCGCAGAACTCGATGGCGCGCGGATATTTGTAGGGCGCGATACGCTGCTTGACAAACTCTTGCAGTGTTTGCGCCAGCGCCTCGTCGCCCGTATACCCTGGCTTGAGGACGACGAACGCCTTGACGATAGTACCCCGCTCAGGATCGGGCGCGCCGACGACCGCGCATTCCGCAACGGATGGATGCTCCAGCAGCGCGTTTTCCACCTCTGGCCCGGCAATGTTGTAGCCGCTGGCCACGATCATATCGTCAGTGCGCGCCTGGAACCAGAAGTAGCCGTCCTCATCCATCAGGTAAGCGTCGCCTGTCAGGTTCCAGCCGTTCTGTACATAGGTTCGCTGGCGCTCGTCGGCCATATAGCGGCAGCCGGTTGGCCCGCGCACCGCCAATCGCCCCACCTGCCCCGCTGGCAAAGGCCGGCCGTCGTCGTCTATCACACACGCCTCGTAGCCAGGGACGGGCAGGCCCGTCGCGCCAGGGCGTATCTTGTCGCCAGCCGCCGCAATGAAAATATGCAACATCTCAGTTGAGCCGATGCCGTCAATGATCTGGATGCCCGTCGCCTCGTGAAACAGTTCGCGCGTGGAGGCGGGCAGCATCTCGCCAGCGGAGACGCACTTGCGCAGCGTGGGCGGCGTCTGGCCTTTGGCAAGGGCGGCCATCTGGCGATAGAACAAAGGGGATGTCCAGACGGTGGTGGCTCCATACTCGCGGATGGCTTGCAGCATGCTTTCAGGTGTGAAGCGTTCGAGCAGCACGGTGGAGGCGCCCACACGCAACGGGAAGAGCAGCATGCCACCCAGGCCAAACGTAAACGCCAGCGGCGGCGTGCCGATGCAGATCTCATCCCCCGTCATCTGGACAACCGACTTGGGGAAGGTGTCGCAGATCGCAAGGATGTCGCGGTGGAAATGAATTGTCGCTTTGGGTTTTCCGGTTGAGCCAGAGGTAAACGCGATCAGCACAGGGTCTTCGGCGGACGTATCTACCGCCTTGAACGGCTGGCGATGCGTCGCCATGCGCGCCTCGAGTCCTTCAGGCGAGGGATCGCCCCAAAAGACGACTTGCTTCAGGACGGGGTGGTTTTGCTGCGCGGCCAGCAGTTCTGCGTCCAGCCGCTTATCGCACAGCGCGGCGCCGATCTGCGCCTTCTCGATCACCTCGCTCAGCTCTTTCTCGCGCAACAGCGGCATGGTGGCGACGACAACCAATCCCGCTTTCGCGGCAGCCAGCCAGCAAATCGCCATCATGGGGTTGTTCGCGCTACGTATCAAGACGCGATTGCCTGGAATCAGGCCCATATCTTCGGTCAAGACATGCGCCACCTGATCGATCTTTTCTTGCAACTGCCAGTAGGTGAGCATGCCGTCAGCGCCGACAATGGCCGACGCGGCGCCATGCCCTTGCAATACCCAGGCGTCCACCAGTTCGGCCACGCAGTTGATCTGATTGGGATACTGCACTTCAGGGATTGTGAAGATGAAGTCGGGCCATTGGTCGCGCGGGGGCAGGTTGTCGCGTACAAACGTGTCTACATGCGCAGAACTAGCCATTGTTTCCCTCCTTTAACAGGGATCGAGCGATGATCAGTTGTTGCACCTCGGTGGCGCCTTCATAAATGCGGAGCGCGCGTACCTCGCGGTAGAGCCGCTCGACCGGCTGCCCGTGGGTCACACCAAGCCCACCAAACAACTGCACAGCGGCGTCAATCACTCGCTGTGCGGACTCCGTGGCCGTCATCTTTGCCATCGCCACCTCGCGCGTGGCTGGCTGATGCTCAACATCGCGCAGCCACGCCGCGCGATATGTCAGCAGCGCAGACGCCTCGATCTCGGAGGCCATCGTCGCCAGCTTCGCCTGGGTCAGTTGCAGGTCAGCGAGCGTGCGGCCAAACATGCGCCGTTGTTTCGCGTGCGTTAGGGCTTCGTCAAGCGCGCGGCGCGCCATGCCAAGCGCGGCAGCGGCCACCGACGTGCGGAAGATGTCAAGCGTGCGCATGGCCAACGAGAAGCCCTTCCCAGGCTCGCCAAGCAGCGCCGTGGTTGGGATGAAACACTCCTCGAAGCGCAGCCTCGCCAGCGGATGCGGCGCCATTGGCGTCATGCGCCCAGCGATGGTCAATCCTGGCGTCTCCGCCGGAACCACGAACGCGCTGATGCCCTTTGGCCCTGGCGTCTCTTCGCTACGGGCAAACACGGTATAAACATCCGCGATACCACCGTTGGAGATCCACGTCTTCACGCCGTTCAATCGGTAGCCCTCGCCGTCGCGGGTGGCCGTGGTCGTCAACGCGGCGGCGTCCGATCCTGCCTCTGGCTCGGAAAGTGCAAAAGCGGCGATGGCCTTGCCCGCGATGACGTTGGGGAGATACTGTTCGCGCTGGCTGAGCGTCCCGGCAAGCGTGATCGCGCCGCTGCCCAACCCCTGCATGGCGAAGGCGAAATCGGCAAGGCCAGCGTGATAGGCAAGCGTCTCACGGAGAATACAGAGCGAGCGCACATCCAGCCGGGGTAGCGCGCCGCCAACATCCGCAGGAGCGCAGTAACGCAGCCAGCCCGCCCGCCCCAGCAACGCGACGAGCTCTCGGCAGCGCGCATCAATCGCATCCTGGCCGTCCGGCTCGTCGGTCGGCAAGCTGGCTGCGCTCCATGCGGCAAGGTCGCGCGCCAGTGTGCGGTGGGCATCATCAAAAAAGGGGAGATCGTAGCGCATGGCGTTCTTTTCCTTAGTTGCCCTCGAAGACGGGGCGCTGCTTGGCGACGAAGGCATCGTAGGCGCGCTGGAAGTCCTGCGTTTGCATACAGATCGCCTGCGCCTGCGCCTCGGCCTCGATGGCCTCGTCAAGCCCCATCGCCCACTCCTGATGCAGCATCTTCTTTGTCATGGCATGGGCAAACGTCGGGCCGCTGGCAATGCTCGCCGCCATCTCCTGAGCTTTGGACAGCAGTTCATCGGGGGGATAGAGCGCGTTGAAGAAGCCCCACTGCAACCCCTCCTCGGCGGTAAAGGAGCGGCCGGTGTAGAGCAGTTCGGCGGCGCGCCCCTGGCCGATCACACGCGGCAGAAGGGTACACGCGCCCATGTCGCAGCCACCCAGCCCCACGCGCGTAAACAGATACGCCGTTTTGCACTCAGGCGTGCCATAGCGCATGTCCGACGCCAGCGCCAACATGGCGCCCGCCCCAGCGCAGGCGCCGTCAATCGCGGCAATGATTGGCTGCGGGCAGGCGCGCATCGCCTTGACGAGATCGCCGGTCATGCGGGTGAAACGCAGCAGCTCCGGCATGCTCATCTTCAAGAGCGGGCCGATGATCTCATGCACGTCGCCGCCGGAACTGAAATTGCCGCCTGCGCCAGTGATCACTACAGAGCGGATGGTCTCATCATAGGCGAGTCCACGGAAGGTGTCGCGCAGTTCGGCGTAGGAGTCGAAGGTGAGCGGGTTTTTGCGCTCCGGGCGGTTCAGAGTGATGGTGGCGACGCGCCCGTTCGTCTGCCATAAGAAGTGTTCTGCCATCGTATGTTGCTCCTTTGCAGAAAAAGGCGGGCGGTTGAAACCGCGCCTATGGGAGCCGCTGGAGCTGCTCCACAAAGTCCGCCGACGCGGACTCGCTTAATGCCTGGCAACCAGGATATATGTGTCGGCCACACACTGCCAGGAACGGCGTTGGTACTCGCTTTGGCGCCCATCGCCAATCGTCTTACGTCTTACGTCGCATGCCATCCGCTTCTTCTCCAGTCCGGGTAGGCGGCCTTCGTGGCGCTAGCCCTGAGGTGCGGTTTCAACCGCCCGCCGCCCCTAGCCCGCGTTTCAACTGGCCCAGCAGCCGATACAACTCTCGACGCTCAGGCTCGCCAAGGCCGCTGATCAATTCTTCGACCCAGCCTGCGTGAACTGCGGCCATGCGGTCGAACAGCGCCTTCCCATTGGGCGTCAGCCTGACGATTCGAGCGCGGCGGTCGTTTGGCATGGGAAGACGCTCGACCAGGCCATCGCGTTCAAGTGTGTCGGTGACGCCCGTGACGTTGCCGCCCGTGACCATGAGTCGCTGCGAGAGTTCGCCCATCGTCAGGCCGTTAGGAGAACGGGCGAGCTGCGCCATCAGATCGAAGCGTGGCAGGGTGGTCGCGAACTCACGTCGCAGGCGCGTGCTGATCTCGTTCTCGATCAGTGTCGTGCAGCTCAGCAGGCGCAGCCAGACACGCAACGCCTCGCGCTCGTGTTCATGCTCGTCGTGGAACTGTGCTATGCGCTCGTCGGATGTGGGCGCTGGTCGTGTGGTCATAGCGTAAAGCCCTCCCCACGCGCCAGGTTGCGTTCAAGCTGATCTTTTCCTTGAAGATACTGATTCGGCCAGGGCATGTCATGGTAGCCAAGCTGCGCCGCCGCGTGCAACGTCCAATACGGATCGGCCAGATGCGGACGCGCCAGCGCGCACAGATCGGCTCGTCCGGCGGCGATAATGCTGTTGACGTGATCCGGCGTATAGATCGCGCCCACGGCCATCGTGGCGATCCCCACCTCGTTGCGAATGCGGTCGGCAAACGGCGTCTGATACATACGCCCGTAGACAGGGCGCGCCCGGCGGGTCGTCTGGCCGGATGAGACGTCAATCAAGTCGGCGCCCGTAGCCTTGAACATCCGTGCGATCTCTACGGCGTCGTCGTCGGTGTTACCCCCTGGCGCCCAATCGTGGGCCGAGATACGCACCGACATCGGCTTCTCTGCTGGCCAGATCTCGCGCAGCGCCCGGAAGACTTCCAATGGATAGCGGCAGCGGTTTTCGAGCGAGCCGCCGTACTCATCGTCGCGCAGGTTGGTCAGCGGTGAGAGAAAGCTGGAAAGCAGGTAGCCATGCGCGCAGTGCAGTTCGAGCCAGTCAAAGCCGCACTCCACGCCCCAGGCGGCGGCCCGCGTAAACTCCGCTAGCACGCGATCCATATCCTCGCGCGTCATGGCGCGCGGCGTCTGGTTGTGTGGGCCATAGGGGATCGCCGAAGCGGCGATCAGCGGCCAGTTGCCCTCAGGCAGCGGCTCGTCGGCGTCCTCCCAGCCAAGCTGGGTCGAGCCTTTTGGCCCCGCGTGACCCAGTTGCAGGCCGATCTTTGCGGGCGTGCGCGTATGCACGTAGTCCACGATACGCTTCCAGGCGGTCACATGCTCGCGCTTGTACATTCCGGCGCAGCCTGGGCTGATGCGCGCGTCGGGCGCGACGCACGTCATCTCAGTGAAGACCAATCCCGCGCCGCCGTGCGCTCTGCTGCCAAGATGCACCAGATAGAAGTCGTCTGGCGTGCCGTCCTGGCAGGAATACATCGCCATCGGCGAGACAACAACGCGATTGGGCAACGTGACCTCACGCAGGGGAAACGGCGTAAACATCGGCGGGATGGGGCGCTTCGGCAAGCCGCTCCGCTCGGCGAACCAGGTCTCCACGCTTTCCACGTACTTGCGATCCCGCAGGCGCAGGTTCTCATGTGAAACACGCTGGCTGCGCGTCAGCAGGCTATAGGCGAACTGCTCGGCGTCGAGCGCGGTGTAGCGGTCAACATGCTCAAACCAGTCGGTGCTGTTGCGCGCCGCGTTTTGCAGCTTCAACACCTCGACTTTGCGCTCGGCCTCGTATGCTTCCAGCGCAGAGGGGATGTGACGTGTACTGCGCAACGCCCCGGCAAGCGCGATGGCGTCTTCAAGGGCCAGCTTTGTGCCTGAGCCAATCGAAAAGTGCGCGGTGTGGGCAGCGTCGCCAATCAAGACGATATTGCCATGCGACCAATGCTCGTTGGTGAGGCGGATGAAGTTGCGCCAGGGATTGACCAGATGCTTCGCGTTGTTGAGCAGCTCATGGCCACCAAGATAGGGCGCGAAGAGCCGCTGGCAATAGGCGATAGACTCATCGGCGGTCATACGGTCGAATCCGGCGGCGCGCCAGACCTCTTCGGGCGTCTCGACAATGAAGGTGCTGGTCTCGTTGTCGAAGGTGTAGGCATGGGCCTGGAACCAGCCGTACTCGGTCTTCTCAAAGGCGAAGGTGAACGCGGGGAAACGCTGATGCGTGCCTAACCAGACGAACTTGCAGCGCCGCACGTCAATCTGTGGCTTGAAATACTCGGCGTAGCGGCTGCGTATCCCGCTGTTGGCGCCATCGCTGGCGACCACCAGATCGGCCCCTGCGGTGAAGTCGCGCGCGTCGGCCACCTCGGTCTGGAAGCGCATCTCAACGCCCAACTCGTTACATCGATCTTGCAGGATGTTGAGCAATCGCTGGCGCGCTATGCCGCTAAAACCGTGGCCGCCTGAGGTGATCGTCCGCCCCTTGAAGTGTACGTCAATGTCGTCCCAGTGGTATAAACTGTCTACGATGGCCTGATAGGTCGGCTGATCGGCGCGTGCGAGGTTCTCCATCGTTTGGTCGGAGAAGACCACGCCCCAGCCAAACGTATCGTTGGGACGATTGCGCTCGATGACGCTGATCTCGGCGCGTGGCCGGGCCTGCTTCATCAACAGGGCAAAGTAGAGTCCGGCGGGGCCGCCGCCAATGCACACGATCCGCATAGGCGTTCGCTCCTTAGGGTAGCTGGCAGTGTTTGCTGAGACGCCGGTGGAGGCGTTACCACAGAGTGTAAACAAGATTGTTTTAGATGTCAAGTATCTGACTTACCTCTCCCCCGCACGAGGAGGGGAGTGAGGGATCGTAGGGCAAACAGTCTTCCCCTTCCCCGAACGAGAAGGAGGGCGGGGGAGAGGTGAAGTAGGAGGAAACGCATGGAGCAATTTTCGTTGCAGGGCAAAGTCGCCATCGTGACGGGCGCCTCGCGGGGCATCGGGACAGCCATCGCGCAGACGTTCGCCCACGCGGGC
>JAJPIU010000202.1 GCA_021324535.1 Pseudomonadota bacterium | reverse complement strand
TGATGACGACGGTATTCTTGAAGTCTACCGTGCGCCCCTGCCCATCCGTCAGGCGCCCGTCGTCGAGAATCTGCAACAGCGCGTTGAAGACCTCAGGGTGCGCCTTCTCGATCTCGTCGAAGAGGATCACGCTATACGGACGGCGGCGTACCTGCTCGGTCAACTGGCCACCCTCGTCGTGCCCCACATAGCCTGGAGGGCTACCAAAGAGGCGCGCGACAGTGTGCGGCTCCATGTATTCCGACATATCCATGCGGATCATGGCGTCTTCGCTACCGAAGATGGTTGCGGCTAGCGCCCTGGCAAGCTCGGTCTTCCCGACGCCGGTCGGCCCCATGAACAGGAATGAGCCAATTGGGCGACGTGGGTCTTTCAGGCCCGCGCGCGACCGCCGGATGGCGCGCGCCACAGCGGCAATCGCCTCGCTCTGACCAATCACCCGCTTGCCAAGCTCGTCTTCCAGGTGGCGCAGGTTCTCACGCTCCACTTCGAGCATCTGGCTCACCGGCACACCCGTCCAGTTCTGCACAACCTTCGCGATCTCCTCAGGCGTCACCAGCAGTGTCGCTGTCTGCCCGGCCTTCGCGCGGGCAGCGTCGAGTTTCTCCTGTACACCAAGTTCTCGCTGGCGCAGCCTGGCGGCGCGCTCGTACTCCTCGGCCAGCGCAGCGGCCTCTTTCTCGGCCTGAATGCTCGCCAGTTCTTTTTCAAGGTCGGCGACGGCTTGCGGCTCGATCAGCCCCTTCTCAAGGGCATCCAGCCGCAGCGCCGAGGCGGCCTCATCCATCACATCAATTGCCTTGTCAGGCAGGAAACGGTCGTTGATGTAGCGATCCGAGAGGCGCACGGCGGCTTCGAGCGCGGCCTCGGTAATCGAGACGCCATGATGCTGCTCGTAGTTGGCCTTGAGCGTCTGCAACATCGTGATGGCCTCTTCGACCGACGGCTCGCCAACCTTTACCGGCTGGAAGCGGCGCTCCAACGCGGCGTCTTTCTCGATGTGCTTGCGATATTCATCGAGTGTAGTCGCGCCGATGCAGCGCAGTTCGCCACGCGCCAGCGCCGGTTTGAGCAAGTCCGCCGCGCCGACCGCGCCCTCAGCCGCGCCTGCGCCAACGACGGTATGCAGTTCGTCAATGAAGAGGATCACCTCAGGATTCTGCCGCACCTCTTCAAGCATTGTCTTCAGGCGCTCCTCGAACTGGCCGCGGAACATCGCTCCTGCGACTACACCACCCATGCTCAGCGCAATGATACGTGCGTTGCGCAGAGTTGGCGGCACGTTCCCTTCGACAATGCGGCGGGCGATACCCTCAACGATGGCCGTCTTACCAACGCCCGGCTCACCGATCAAGACGGGATTATTCTTCTGGCGGCGCCCCAGCACCGTCAGCACGCGGCGGATCTCCACGTCGCGCCCGGCAGCAGGATCGAGCTTGCCGTTGCGCGCCTCGTCGGTCAGGTCGCGCCCGAATTGATCCAGCGTGGGGGTCTTGCTGTGCTTGTCAGGCTCACGCTGGGCGGTGTTTGCTCCGCTCCGTCCGCCCATCTGGCCGCCAAAGCCGCCAAGGTTGTTCAGGTTGTTGAAGATCGAGCCAAATAGCCCGCCAGGCTCCTGGTTGAACGGCGAACCACCGCCCATGTTCCCCATGCCGGGCATGCCATTGGCCATGAACGAGTCGCCAAGCAGCTCTTCAGCGCACTGTCGGCAGAAATAGTGCTGCTCCATGCGCCCGTTGACCGAGGTATTTAATCGAACACGCGCATCATTGATTTTGCAGCGTTCGCACTTTTGCATGTCTTTCGTTCTCCCTCTCGTTGGGAAATGGTGGAAGAGGAACAATGGACGCGCCATGTGTTCACACTTCATCTAGTAGTACGAGTGTTCGTACTCTTGGGTTGCAACAGAACCAATCGCTCGGCGTTGTTGTTTGTGGTCGCCAGATCAGAAAATGTCTGGTCTGGCAGCCATTATCGGTTATCACAGCGGTTGTTTCGTCCACTTCGTTGGGTTACAGCTGGGTTGGGCGATATGCCATCCTCATCGGAGATAATGGCGTTTGCGCTTTCTCTGCTTTCTGTGGCGCATGTTGTCTCGCAGGTTTCGGGCGAGGCTTTGCGTGGCCGCCCGCGCGGGCGGCGTGGCCGCAAGGTTGCCTCGAAGCGGCGGAACGCCTCCTCGGCGGTGATGGTGTCACCCGCCATCGCCAGATAGGCGCGTGTCCAGAGCGTGGGGATGCGATTCAGTTCAGGGAACTCGTCACGCAAGATACGCGAGGTGTACGCTTTCACCTGGCAGATGATGTGGTGTGGGGCCAGCGTTGGGGCCGCGCCCACCGCCAGATACACACGATCTGGCAGCACTAACACTGCCAGCGGCGCAACTTCTACATCGTTTGCGCGCTCCTCGATCAGTTTCGCCAGACGAGTAGCTACCTCGCCGGTCAGGCAGGGTTTTTCCCGCATGGCGCCCCAGACGAAATGGTAGGTGATCAACCACTCATCGTGCTGATCCTGGTGATTATCCTGTAGTTCCATGTCACCTACCTACACATTTATTATAACGCACCGCTGTGCGTTTGTCTAGAGTAACCCGGATCAATTTTGTAGACTCATTGGATTGGTCTACATATTTATGATACGCCACAGGGAGATCGGGTGTCAAGGAGGCGTCTGCTACTCAGGAACAGGCGCTCTACGAACCGCTACGAACCTCTACGAAAATTGCGGGTTGACATTCGTCGCTTCACATGAGAATCTAACTACGCAGTCGCCAACACAACGCACGTTGATAGTCTGTCCTTAGCTACAAAGGCTTGCCAATGAATCCACAGTATCCGCAAAACCCGCAAACACCTGGCTATGGCGCGCCCCAGCAGCCATCGCAGTACCCTGGCTATGGCGCGCCCCAACCGCAACCGCAGCAACCGATGTATCCCACCCCCGGCTATGGCGCGCCCCAACAACCGGCGTACCCACCGACGCCTGGGTACGGCGCGCCCCAGCAGCCGTCACAATATCCTGGCTACGGCGCTCCGCCATCGCAGTACCCTGGCTATGGCGCGCCGCAGCAACCGGGGTATCCCGTTGGCTATGGCTACGGCCCGCCACCCACCGGAAACGCATTCTCGCGCATGCCCCAACAGCAGCGGCGAGTGGTGATCATCGGCGTGATTGCGGGCGTCGTGCTGCTTGGATTGATCATTGGGCTGATCGTCCGATATAACGGGCCGGTCTCCGTCTCCAAAGATTTCGTCCAGAACGTCTTTGATCTCAACAGCGCAGACGCACTCAAAGATGTCTGTACGGACTCTTCCGCTTCATCCACGAAGCTGCGCCAGGAAATGCAGGCATTGGGCGCGCTCAATCCTACGGGGAAGACCTTTTCGACCGATATCTCAGGTCTCACGTTCACAACCGTCAGCGAGTCGCTCTCCCAGGCGACCGTCTCCTTCACGGGATCTGTCGTCGCGCCAGGCTCGAGTGGCGCGCAACAAACGCATGGGACGCTGACACTCAATGCCAGCGGATTATGGTGGTGCGTCACCGATACCCCTGCATAGCGCGCGTTTGTATCGAGCCGCAGACCAAACGCGCCCCATCGTAACCACCCTTACAACCCATAACAAACGCGGCGGCTGGCAGAGAGAAACATGCTGTCAGCCGTCCGTTGTTGTTCCATGCGAAGACGGATCATATGCGCCGTTCAGGGGAAACACCTGGAAGATACGCATGGGCGCCTCTGCCGCGCCTGGATCAGGCGCCTGACTGGCGCGGGTTCGCTTCTCAGTGGAGAGAGTGGTCTGCTCGACGTGATCACGATCAAGGTGATCGAGCACGCGCTCGCTGAGTGGCACGCTCAGCGTCATCACCGAACCGCCGCCCAACCCCTGCTGGAAACGCAACGTCGCGCCAAGCGCCTCGGCCCGCTCGCGCATCCCCGCCAGCCCCAGGCGTCCCTCGCGTAACAGGCCGCCGTAATCAATAGGAAGCGGCATGCCCTGGCCGTCATCGCGCGCTTCAAGGATCAAAGCCTGAGGCATGCGCCCGGCGGAAGCGCCAAGCTGCCCTGCCAGACGCGCGTCACCTGTGGAATTGATAGAGGGCTGCGCGCTGAGGTCTGTGGTTAGCCGAAGCGCGATGGCGGTTGCGCCACCGTGTTTGCTGGCGTTCTGTAGCGCCTCCTGGGCAATGCGATAGACATGCAACGCCGCCTCTCTGTTCAATCGTTGTCCAATTCCTGCCGCCAGACCATCGCTGAACGATGAGACCTCGATGGCTGGCATTTCCTCCTGCGCGCGCTCGGCCAATTCGTTCAGCGCGGCAGCCAACCCCAGCGAGTTCAGCGTCTCAGGATACAATCCCAGGCAGAGCGCCCGTAGTTTACGCTCCACCAGATGCGCCCGCGCAATCACATGATCCGCTTCGTTGAGCATTCGCCGTAACATCTGGCTCGCCGCCTGCCGCTTGTGCGGCTGACCGGGCGACGAAGCGCCTTCTGATGTATCTGTGATCTCTTCTGAGGCCATTTCTCCACCGCCATCTGACGTCTCGATAGGTTCGATTGCGTGGAGCGCATCCTCTGCAAGGCGCACACACAACTGGCTATGCCGTGCGACGTAAAGCGCATCCTGAAGCGCGTCGTCGTGGAGTTCGCGCGCAAGCGCGGCGCGCTGCCGATCATCGGCGCCCACCAGCTCGCGCAGCATCAGTTCGCGATCCGCTTTTGCCTGCGCCAGTTGCGACGAAGCCACCTCTGTCTGCGAGAGAGAGATACGCAGGCCATCAATGAGCTGCGCGTTGGCAAGCGCAGTGGCCGTCTGGCTGGCAATCGTCGCCAGCAGCGCGCAGTCCTCACGGCGGAACGGGCTGTGTGAGCGTTTCGGCGCAAGGATGACCAACGCGCGCGCCTCGCTGCTACGCCCGGCGCCGATCATGAGCAGCGCCGCCCAGCCTGGCCAGGGATCGCGATACAATGGCGCGCGCCACGTAAGCGCCAACCGTTCGACATCAAGCGCGCGCAAGCCTTCGAGAATATTCTCGGCGCCGGAGGAGGTCGCGTAGACGCCACGCACGCGAATGTCGCTTGCTTCAAGCATGTTGAGCAGGCGGCGATCCAATCCGTCGGGCAGGTAGACAAACGCAATGCCGCTCAGGTTGAGCGTCTCCATCAGGATGTCGAGCAGGTAGTTGGCAATCTCGTCCTGGCGTTGCAACGACGCCAACCCCTGGCTCACCCGTTGCAGTGTCTCATCGAACGCATAGGAATCACGATAGACAAAAGAATCAACCCCACGCTGAACCCAGGCGTGCAGCGGCGCATACGCCACCGAGGCGACTGCCGCAAGTGTGAGCGCACTGAGGGCGACGCGCGCCAGCGAATGATCGCCAAGAAACCGCCCGACGAGTATCCCCGCGCCAAGAGCGAACGCAAAGAGCGGCAGGATGAGCAAGGTATAGACAATCACACGGTCAATCAGCGCAAGCCAAAAGCCCTGCCAGCGATCTGAACTGTTGAGCGGTTGTTTCGCGCCAGTCGCCCGTATGAGCGACGAGAGCGCAGAGAGCGCCATCCCCAGCGGGAGCGCCAGTGGGGTGAGCGCAAGGCTGGCCGACGGAGGCAAGGGGGAAACGCCAACCGCCAGTGGCGCCGCCTGGGTGAGGGCAAGTGGCCCCACCGCCAACGCAAGAGAACAGGCAAGCAGCGGCGACGCCCGGCCATATGGCGCGCCTCGGAGGAGGCCGAGCCGCGCGGCGGCGCGTGGAGAAAGTAGTACCAAGCAGCCAGCCACCAATACGCCAAGCGGCGCCAGCAACAGCAGCACAAACAACGCATGCGCCACAGGCGATACGCTCAACAAGTCGCTTGTTTCATGCCAACCTGCCCGGCGCGCAGCAAACACGCCAAGCGCCAGCCACGCCACGAGGGCAGGCGCCAGGGCGGCCAACTGAACAGGACGGCTCAAGACAAGCGATGGCTTGCTTTGTGCGGCGGATGAAGTGGTCAACGCTCCCGTGCGCCGCAGACCGAGGGCGCCTGACGCCTGCGCGCAATAGGCAAGCAGCACAGATGGGAGTGCGCCAAGCGCGGCGAGCATGCCATATTGCGCCGGCGCAGATTCCGGCGACTGGCTTGCCAAGACGCTAATGCCCAGACAGAGCGCCAGCAGCGCCAACGGCCAACGACGCGATCCTCTATCCCCCATGTCTCCCCTCCCTCCATCGCGCCTCCGATACCCTTGCGCACGCCGTGACCATCTCGATTTGTCACTCGTTTTAGAACGCATGTTCTTATAATTTTCTTGACAGAGTTTCCGCAAGGCGCTCATACTGAGCGTAAAGCGTACGACACACTCTGGCTGCGGCGTAGGGACGCTCACGCGCATGTCACTGTTACCCAATACGACATCGTGTGCGCCGGGCGCAAGCCCTTTGCGCGCCAGATCGAACCAGATCAGAAAGAGGCAAGGAGCGCGATATGGCGAAAGTCTATGGCGTGGCGATTCGCAAAGGCGGCCAGGGGAAATCAACGACGGTCGCGATGGTTGGGCGGCTCTGCGCCCTCTATGGCGCGCGCGTGCTCGTCGTTGATCTTGCGCAGCCCGGCACCACAACTGCTTCCCTGCGCGATCTCTGGGCGCCGGTTGAGCACGATCTGCTCTCAAATCTGTTGCTGGCGTTTCGCGCGTTTCCCGCCGGTATCGCTCCCACACCGGAGCAGGCGCGGGCGGCCTTCACGGCTGCGGCGTTGCCAGTGCGCCTACCCACGCAGCCTAGCTGGTCGGGCGGGAGCATCGCCGTTCTGCCATGGGATGACGCGCTTGGCGACACCGCAGCCTTCCTGCATTCAGAGCGGCTTCTCGCGGGATTGATCGAAGGGCTGGCCGATGAGATTGACCTTGCGCTGATTGACTTTCCGGCGGAGGGTGGGCCATTGCTGGCAAACGCGCTGGCCGCCACGCAACGGGTGATTATGCCACTGATGCCCGAAACGCCCGCGCTCGAAGGGGTGGATGCGCTGTTGCGCCAGATGGCCGCCGCACGCGCGCAAGGGCAAGACATCACGCTGGGCGGCATTCTGCTGACACGCTGCGAGCCAAAGAACAAGCGCATGTACGATGTCGTGCAGACGATTCGCCAGGTGGAAGAGGTGGAGGGAGTGCCGGTGAGCGGCAAGCTGTTCCCGTTCGCCATCCGCAACAACGAGTTTTTCGAGCAGGCGTTCCGCTATGGCGAGCCGATCTGGGAGCGCACATCGAATCCGGCGCACTGGGCAGGTTATGTCTTACTGGCGGAATGGCTGCTGCGCGACGCCGGATTGGGCAACCTCAGCCATCAACGGCGCGGCCCTGCCCTGCTTACCTCGGATACCCGCATCCTCGACATTACCGCGCTGCTGATGAACGATCCCGAACTGCCGCTTGGGGACTTCGAGCGCGCGCATCTGCTCGTCGGGGAGCATTGAGCATTACACAGCGATTCGCCGTTCGGCCAGCGCATCCACAATTGAGCCGAAGATCAGTTGGCCATCTTCGCCGCCTACCAGCGACTCGCAGCACCGCTCCGGGTGGGGCATCATTCCGGCGACCGTGCGCGCGGCATTGATGATACCCGCGATGTTGCGCTGTGAGCCGTTGGGGTTGGCGTCTGGCGTGATGGTTCCGTCGGACGCGCAGTAGCGGAAGAGGATGCTATCGCTGGCTTCGAGCGCATCGAGCGTGGCAGCATCGGCGAAGTAGTTCCCCTCGCCATGCGAGATCGGCACGCGAATCACCTGCCCCGGTTGGCAGCGCCGCGTGAAGGGTGTGTCGGCGTTCTCCACACGCAGATGTGTCCACTGGCAGCGGAACTCCAGGCTATCGTTGCGCATCAGCGCCCCAGGCAGCATGCCCGCCTCCACCAAAATCTGAAAGCCGTTGCAGATGCCGATCACCAGGCCGCCGCGTTCGCTGAACGACTTGATCGCCCCCATGATCGGCGCGAACCGCGCGATGGCTCCTACCCGCAGATAATCGCCATAGGCGAAGCCGCCCGGCAGTACGATACAATCGCAGCCCTGCGTCTCCGAATCTTCATGCCAGAGGGTGACGGTCTCCTGGCCCATCACCGGCCCCAGCGCACGCAGACAATCGCGGTCGCTCCAGGTGCCGGGAAAGACAACAACGCCAAACTTCATGGATTAGCCCTCAACCCATTCCTCGCCGTTCTCGGCGATCTCTTTCTTCCAGATCGGCACGCTGGCCTTCAGCGTATCAATCGCAAAGCGGCACGCCTCGAACGCCTCGGCGCGGTGCGGGCAGGCGACGATCACCACCACGCTACACTCGCCAAGTTCCAGCCGCCCGATGCGGTGTACCATTGCGATGGCGTTCGTCTGCCAGCGGCGCTCCACCTCGGCGGCAATGCGGCGAAGCTCCTGCTCGGCCATCTCTGGGTAGGCGTCGTACTCAAGCGCGCGTACTTGCTTACCACGCGCGTTGTCACGCACCACGCCCTCGAAGGTGACGATGCCACCCACGCCGGTATTCACTATCGCCTGCTCCAACGCCCGCACATAGGTATCGTCGAGCGGCTCGTGGGTAATCCGTACAATGGGAAGCGCGGTGGTTTGTGCTTGCGCCTCGGTGGCGTCGGCTGGATGTGACATGATCACCCACCTCCCAGGGGCGGAATAAAGACAAGCTCGTCGCCATCATGCAGCGGCGTATCGGGAGTGACATAGGTGCGATTGACCGCAGAGACGCACGCAGCCAGAGGCGCTTTGAGCGCGGGCCACTTGCCTGCCAGCGCCACAGCGGCATCGCCGACTGTCGCGCCTTCCGGCAGATCGAGCGTCTCGGTGGCCTGCCCGGTGATCTCACGCAGGGCGGCGAAGTAGTGAATGGTGATACGCATGGACGTTGTACGCTCCGATGAGTCTATGATGGTTCCTGATCTATTATAGCGTGAAGTATGTGAGCAAAGATGAGTGACGCCCACCAGAGTATGGTGTGTGGTGGTCATACACGCCGCCCTGGCTGCAACGATCCTGGCGCATCAACACGCTCATTCCTCTACGCCCACGTTACAATGTCTGGGCCTTTGCCACATGAGCCGCCAGTGGTTGCGCGTGCGCCGATGCCTGTTGCGCCGCCAGCAGCGTTGCCAGCTCCACAAACAGGCGTACGCCGTAGCCGGTCGCCCCTGGCTCGCTTTCGATGGTGCGCGTGGCGCGCATGGCCATTCCTGCGATGTCGAGGTGCGCCCAGGGTATGGCGCCGACAAAATGGCTCAGCACCTTTGCGGCGACAATCGAACCTGCCGCGCGTCCACCGCTCACCTGTTTCAGGTCGGCGATCTCGCTGCGAATCAGGTCGCCATACTCGTCGTCCATCGGCATCGGCCAGACACGCTCACCCGTGGCGTCAGCCGCCTGCTGGATGATCCGCTCAAGCGCCTCGTCGTTGCTAAACAGCCCGGCGCGCACATTGCCAAGCGCCGTGGTGATCGCGCCGGTCAGCGTCGCGGCGTCCACCAGTGGCGAGATTCCCTGTTTGACGGCGTAGGAAAGCGCATCGGCCAGGATCAGGCGTCCCTCGGCGTCAGTGTTGAGAATCTCGATGGTCTTGCCATTGGATGCGCGCAGGATGTCGCCTGGGCGATACGCCTTGCCATCGGGCATATTCTCGGTGGTGGGGATAATGCCAGTGACGTTGATCGCCAGTTTGAGTTGCGCAATGGCGCGCATCGCCCCAATGACCGAAGCCCCGCCCGACATATCGATCTTCATCTCGCGCATGCCCTCGCCCGATTTGATCGAGAGGCCGCCGGAATCAAACGTGATGCCCTTGCCGATCAATCCCAGCGCGGGCGTATGAGGGTCGCCCCCGTGATAGCGCAGCATGATGAAGCGTGGTTCCTCTGCGCTGCCCTGGTTGACACCCAGCAGTGCGCCCATACCTTGCTGGCGCATCCACTCCGGCCCGAACACCTCGCACTCCAGGCCGACTTCCTGCGCCATCCTGCGGGCGCGTTCGCTGAGTTCGGTTGGCGTCAAGGTGTTGGGCGGCTCGTTGCCCAGGTCGCGTGCGAAGTTGACGGCCTCCGCGACGATACGTCCGCGTGTGACGGCGGCGCGCAGGGCAGGCTCCCGTCCGCGTCCGAGGATGGTAACGGTGGTGAGACGCCGCCGCACAGGAAGTTCGCTCTGTTGGTTGGAGTGATCGCCGTTGGACAGGTGGCCATTCAGTTCGCTGGCGCTGACCACATCCGAGGAAAGGGCGCTCAGCAGGCTGGCAGCAGCGCTTTTGCTTGTCTGTCGGGCGGATTTATAGCGGGTGAACTCGTAGAGGCCGAGGATGGCTCCCTCGGTAGCAGCGCGCGCAGCCAGCGCCAGGTTCACACCAGATTCCACCCAGGCAAGCGCCAATCCAACATGACGCGCGCCCACCTTGCGCAACGCACGGCAGGCGATGGCGCTCGCCCGACGAATGCGGTCGGGTGTGCAGCGGGCGCGTATGCCAAGCCCGATGATCAGCACGCGCGTCGGCTCGATCTTGCCAAGCGTGTGAAGCAGCGTCGTCTCATCCGCCGCGCCGCTGATCTCACCGCTGGCGCGCAGGTCGCTGATCACCCCTGCCAGCGCCTCATCCAGCGCCGCCGCTGGCCCATGCAGCTCCTCATCATCCGAAAACACACCCACCACCAGCGCATCGCCCGCAAACTGGCGCACATCACGCGCACTGACACGAACCTCCAACCCCTGCATGCGTCTCTCACCCCAATATATTTTTCAATTCCACCGGCAAAGCCCCATTATTCGCCGGGGCTGGCGTCGCGCCCAATTGCGACGCCCATCTTTCTATTATACGGATGGCAGGATATGGACGGGAACATCCCCGGAAAAGCGCACACATTCCCCTTGACAACGCGCTCTGCCAGCGGATACGCTGCCTGTTGAGGATATACCTTTTTTGTGGCTGTTATACAGCCAGGAGCG
>JAJPIU010000080.1 GCA_021324535.1 Pseudomonadota bacterium | reverse complement strand
TGAGACATGTGAGACATGTGAGACATGTGAGACATGTGAGACATGTGAGACATGTGAGACATGTGAGACATGTGAGACATGTGAGGCATATGAGGGGATTGTGGCAGATGATGTGGACGAAGCGAGTGAAGCGATTGGCGCACAAACAGCCGGCGCGCCTGACGCGCATGCCTCGCCGCGCCATAAGCCGGGGCCAGGCGCTTGTGGAGACGGCGCTCTTCTTCGCCATCCTGATGCTGCTGGTGGCGGGCGCAACCGATATCGCCACGCTGCTCAGCGATCACCTGACCATCGTCTATGCCGCGCGCGAGGGAGCGCGCATAGGTTCCACGCTTGGCGACAACGCTACGGCGGATTGTGCGATTATTGGCGCGGTGCAGGCGGCGCTGGGTGGCAACCAGAATATCGCCCTGTCACAAATCATCATCTATAAGGCGGATCAAAACGGCCTGCCCGTGTCAGCCAGCTACGAGGAGGCGTATCCGGGGTCAACCCAGTGCGACATCACCACGAACACCCCGACAAACACCCCGACCATCGCGAACTGGCCGTACAATCTTCGCGGGAACACCGCCTTCCAGGAAGATTCCCTGGGTGTGGAGCTTGACTATCAGTACACGTTCCAGTTGAACCTGTTGGGCAGCGGCTCATTCACCAGTTCGGATCACGCTGTCGCGCCCATCGAGCCAACGCTCAACCCCACACCCACGCCAGCGGGATCAGGCGGATAAGTATGCGCAACCTCTGCGCCTATGGGTTCTGTGGATAGCCCTCGACTTTCCAGGATGTCCCATCGTTGCTAAAGAGCAGCTTGGCTGTCTGGGAGTTCGAGCCGCCCCCCGGAACTGTCGCAGTGAGCAAGAAATCATAAGATGCGCTACTACCGGATACCTGGTAGGTGCTGAGATCGGGCTTACCACACGACCATTCTACAGTGACGCCGGAGACGGGCTGCCAGCCTGCGGCAAACTGCGCTTCGGTCAC
This sequence comes from Pseudomonadota bacterium, assembly GCA_021324535.1. Taxonomy (GTDB): domain Bacteria; phylum Chloroflexota; class Ktedonobacteria; order Ktedonobacterales; family JADMIN01; genus JAJPIU01. The sequence continues at coordinate 12,126 of JAJPIU010000080.1, read as the reverse complement.
GAGCGCCTGGAAGTCTGCGGCGGTCAGGCTGTAAGCGGCGCTATAGTTCCCAGCGGAGATGTCGGCGCAATATTGCTGCCCCACCATATATGGCCCAACATCCTCACCCTCGGCGCTGGTAGCCAGTTGCGAGATTGTCCATTTGCTGCCCTGGTTCGTCAGCGTGACCGTGCCTGTTTGCGCGGCAAGGTTGGCGCGCGTAATGCTCACCGTCATCGTGGCCTGGGTATCGTCGTTTGGCGTACCAATCGAGGTCACTGTACAAGCGGTCACTTTGCCATTGATCTGATCGTGCAGGTTCTCGGTATTTGTGTAGTCGGTTTGTGAGGTACTCGCCTGCACTGAGCTATCCAGATAGGAGTAGGCGGTGGTGTAGTCCTGTTGTTCGAGCGCGGAGCAGTAGCCCAACTCCGTCTGGAGCGCCTCAAGATTGACACCCAGCAGCGCCGTATCAATGGCGTCAACCTTCCATGTACCGCCCTCCTGTTTGAGGTGCAACGCGCCTTGCAGAGGGCCTGATGTACTGCGCGTCAGCGTAGTAGCATAGGTTGCCGTGGAATTACCATAGGTGAAGCTCAGCGAACCCGAACACGCTGATGCAGCGCCTTCGGCCTTATCCAGCGCGGCGAAGTCTTGCGTGAACAGCGTCTGCGTATACTTGCTGTGTAGCGCAGAACCGGTTGCCTCATAGGCGCTGACGTAATTCTGAGTGGTCAGGTCATCGCAGAATCCCCTGGCGACGCTCGTCACCTGCGCCCTGGCCTGCATGGGAAGGTAGCTCAAGAAGTAGTAGCCTGCGCCGCCCGCCAGCAACGCGACAATCACCACCGCCGCAACAATGCCGACGATCATTCCGGTACGCGAACGCTTTGGCGGTGCGGCTGGGGCGACTCCTGCTTGTGGATAGCCCTCTGTGGGCGTCCCTGGCGGCGCATACACGGGCGAGCTGGCAAGTGTCTGGCTGTAGGGCGCGTATTGTCCATACTGCCCATATTGTCCATACTGTTGCTGCTGGCCATAGGGGTTTGTCTGCCCCGGCGCCACTGGTTGACCGTACGCGCCACTCTGCCCTTGCTGTGGATAGCCACCTGATGGCGCGGGCTGTTGATACTGAGGGTAGCCGCCCGATGGCGCGCCCGGCTGTGGATAGCCACCTGATGGCGCGGGCACATATGTCGGCGCGTTGGGATCGCCCTGAGGTGAATAGTCGCCCGATTGATAGGGTTGATATGGGCCGGATGGTTGGGTTGTCCCATACGACGCCCCAGGGCCATAGGGATTGGAGGTCATTGGCTGGCTGGGGTTGGGCGGACGCCCATAAGGATCGTTCACGCCAGCGGGGCCATACGAGCCAGGCTGACCGTACTGTGATGGGTCGGCATCGGGACGCTCGCCGCTCCCCCCTATGAATTGATTGGGCGCGTTTGGGTCTGACATATGCGCATTCCCTTCCCTGTCGCTCTACCGAGCGGTGAAAACCTGAACAATGAGTCCAAACACGACAAAACCACTACTAAAGTCAACGTATAGTGCACTCTAGAGTATCCGCCAGATGTAGTATCGCACACGGTTGGGTTGGGCGTAAGAGCACGACAAGCAACCGGGTGGAGTTTTAGAAATGTGTGGCGCCGGAGTTGCGTTATCGCACAGGGTGGCCGCAAGTCCCAAGACTCATAGGACTCAGGATGGTCAGATGCGCCTTGCTTTGAAGGCGAGGCGCACAAGAGAAACCGAGGGAAAACCAAGAGACACTAAGGGAAATCGAAGGAGGCAAGACATGCTCACGTCCCTTGCATATAGCGCCTATATCGAACGCATCACCGAACCGGATCCTGTGCCAACCGTGCCCGAACCCGCGCCGAGTCCGGTAGCGCCGCAGCCAGAGCCAAGCCCTGTTCCGGCGGAACCCGCGCCGAGTCCGATCATTCCGTCGCCGATTCCCATTACGCCGGTTCCACCCGATCCGCCGCAGCCGATTCCAATGCCCTCGCCTCCTACCCCTGCGCCGGAGCCGATCCCGCTGACGCCAACGCCAGAGGAGTAGCGCGCATGCTATGCGGCGCAATAGGCGTCGTGTGGCCGCCTTGCCCCCGGCGCCCAAAACGAGAATTGCTCATGCCGGGCGGCATGCGCCTGCGCCTGAGTGAGCGCCCCCTGCTCCACCATGTGATCAATTACGACCTGCTGACGATCCTGAGCCGCCTCAGGATGGCACCAGGGATCAAAGTAGCCGGGCGCCTGCACTAAGCCCGCCAGCAGCGCCGCCTGAGCAGGATCGAGCTGGTTCGCCCGCGCGCCAAAGTAGCGATGCGCAGCGGCGGCGATCCCATAGGCGCCCTCGCCGAAGTAGACCAGATTGAGATACATCTCAAGAATCTGCGCCTTTGTATATCTTTGCTCGATCTTGAGCGCCAGCGTCAGGTCTTGGAGCTTCAGTGAGATGGGGCGGTCGTAGTCCTGCAAATAGGCGTTCTTGGCAAGCTGCGCCGTCAGCGTGCTACCCCCCTCGACAATCTTGCCAGCGCGCAGGTCATCCCAGGCGGCGCGTAGCAGCCCAATTGTATCCAGGCCATGATGCTGGTAGAACCGCTCATCCTCGATGGCGATCAGCGCCTTGCCCACCCACGGCGAAATCTGCGCCAGGGGTATATAGCGCGTGTGGTGGAGGCGATCCTGCTGGCGCACATACGCCATCAGCCCATCCACCGAAGGCGTCGTCTGCCACTCCCATGCCAGCCCACCTGCCGCAAGGATCGCGCATGCCAGCACAATAAGTAATGCGCGCTGTCCCCACAGCAGCCATCGCTGTCGGCGGCTCAGCGACGCCGTTCGCCTGTCATGACGTCTGTTGCGTAGGTGGCGTAAGCGCCCGCTCACACCGGCAAGCACAGTTCGCCACCAGGGCGACTGGCTGTGAGGTTGGCTGCGGGAAGTGGAAACCTCTGAGGCCGGTGGCATGGGTGATACGGGCAATTCCAGTTCGGGTTCCGGTTCGGCGTCGTGCATCAGAGGCGCAGGTGTGCGCTGGGGCATTATGGGTTCCTCCCCAAAGAAGACAGGCAAGACTGGGCTGGCAGCTTTTTCGAATTGCTACGTCATACGTAATAGTAGATTGTGCGTAGGAAACCGTCAAGAAAGATAGTACGGCGTCAATGCGCCTTGATGACAAAACCGATGCAACTGCGTGCGGATATGTTTGCACATATGTTTGCACATATGTTTGCACATATGTTTTTACGAGCCGCTCGACTCATACGCCTGCCCATCAGCCTCGTTTGCCCAGAGCGTGAGCGAAACGCCTTTCCCCGTGGTAGGATTCACTAACAGATAGGCTCCTTCATTTTGTCCAGCAAATAACTGAGATCGCTTCTCTGCTATTCCTGCGCTCTTGCGCTATACTCTTATATCAAGAGTGATTCGCGGGTTATCACGTTCCACACGCTGTCGTGGGAAGGGAGACGCCGTTATGGCAAAGCAGCGCGCGATCATGCCCAGCCTTTGGGCCGACTGGAAGCCGTTTGGGGTGGGCGAGACCAAGCCCCACCATTTTACTGAGATGGCCAAGACCGCCTGGGACAACAAAGGCCATCCCCTCTACGCCTGGAACATCCTGAACAACGGTTGTTGCGACGGCTGCGCGCTCGGCACCACTGGCATGCGCGACTGGACGATGTCAGGTATCCATCTCTGTACCATCCGCCTGAACCTGCTCAAGCTCAATACCATGCCCGCCATGCCGTGGGAGCGCCTGCGCGACGACCTCGCCGGACTCAGCGATTTGAGCAGCGCCGATCTGCGCGACCTGGGGCGTCTGCCCTATCCGATGGTGCGACGCAAGGGCGAGGCGGGCTTTCAGCGTGTCTCATGGGATACCGCGCTCGACCTGATCGCGGATCGTATGCGCGAGACGCCCAAAGACCGCATCGCCTTCTACCTTACCTCGCGCGGACTGACCAACGAGGTCTACTACGTCGCGCAGAAGGCCGCCCGCGCCATCGGCACGAACAACGTAGACAATGCCGCGCGCGTCTGCCATTCGCCAAGCTCAGTGGGGTTGAAACAGACGGTGGGCGTGGGCGCGTCGTCGTGCTCTTATGCCGACTGGATTGGAACCGATCTCATCAGCTTTATCGGCAGCGACCTCGCCAACAATCAGCCCGTCACCACCAAGTATCTCTACTATGCCAAGAAGGCTGGCACAAAGATCGCCGTCGTTAATCCGTTCTTCGAGCCAGGCATCGCGCGCTATTGGGTGCCATCCGTGCCTGAGAGCGCCGTCATGGGCACGAAGCTGATGGATGACTTCTATCAGATCGATACCGGCGGCGATATCGCCTTCCTCAACGGTACGCTGAAATACCTTATTGAACAGGATTGGGTAGACCACGACTTCATAGACCAACACACCACCGGCTGGGATGACGTGGTGGCGACATTGGCCGCACAAGATTGGGAGACGCTCGAACGCTACAGCGGCGCCTCACGCGAGGCGATGCGCAAGTACGCCGAGCAGATTCACAACGCGCGCACGGGCATCTTCGTCTGGAGCATGGGCATCACCCAGCATACCTACGGCGTGCAGAACGTCAAGGCTATCGTCAATCTGGCGCTCTCGCAGGGGTGGCTTGGCAAAGAGCACTGCGGCGTCGTACCCATCCGTGGGCATAGCGGCGTACAGGGCGGAGCTGAGGTAGGCGCCGTGCCGGACGCGCTCCCCGGTGGTGTGCCGGTCAACAGTGAGGGCGCGGCGAAGTTCGTTGAGCTGTGGGGCTTTGATATTCCCACCACACCGGGGTATCGCGCCGTCGAAATGATTGACGCCGCACACGACGGCCTGCTCGACATCCTCTATTGCAGCGGCGGAAACTTCCTTGAAGTGTTGCCCGACCCCGACTACGTGCGCGAGGCGCTCGATCAGGTTCCCCTGCGTGTCCACCAGGATATTTATGTGACCACACAGATGCTGCTCGATCCGGCAGATACTGTTGTCTTGCTGCCTGCGCAAACACGCTACGAGCAGCGCGGCGGCGGCACGGAAACCAGCACCGAGCGGCGCATCATCTTCTCGCCTGAGATTCACGGCCCACGCATCGGCGAGGCGCGCTGCGAATGGGAGATCTTCCAAGAGCTTGCGGCGCGGGTGCGCCCGGAACTGCGCGAGAAGCTGATCTTTCCCGACGCCCAGGCCATCCGCAACGAGATCGCGCGGGCCAACCCCACCTATGCGGGCATCGAGGCGCTGCGCAAGAAGGGCGACCAGGTGCAGTACGGCGGGCGTATCCTCTATATGGATGGCAAGTTCAAGACACCCGACGGCAAGGGACACTTCAGCGCGCTTACCCCGCCGGAACTGGAACTGCCAGCCGGAAAGTTCGCGCTTTCCACTCGCCGTGGCAAGCAGTTCAACAGCCTGATCCACGCAAAGAAAGACACGATGACCGGCGCGGGCCGCGATAGCCTGCTGATCTCCAAGGAGGACGCCGATGCGCTGGGCGTGCGCGAGGGCGACCGCGTGCTCGCGCGCAGCGACAACGGCGCCAGCATGGAGTTCCGTGTGCATATCGACCGCATCAAGCCGCGTAACGTGCAGGCGTTCTGGCCCGAATGCAATCCGCTGATCCGCAGGCGTACCTGCGACATCGCGGCGGGCGTGCCCGACTACAACGCACTGGTGGAGCTGACACCCGTGCGAGACGCAGGCCAGCTCGATGGCGCGCGCCAGTTGGTGAAGACGACGCGGGCGTAGGGGATAACAGGTACAGATGAGGCAGGCGGGCGGCGTTGCGCAGGCGGGCGGCTAAAGCCACGCCTAGGGGCTACGCCACAAAACCCGCCTGCGCGGGCTGGAGATCGAGGCTATACCCGCCCGCTGCGGATATTGTTGATCAGCGTCAGTGTGGCCACAAGGTTGGGCAGTTGGGGAACGCGCGCCGTCCAGCCGAGCATCTTGCCCTGGCGATGCACGGAGAAGATACCATTGGCGACGCGGACATTCGTGATGGTGTTCCAGGGGGCCATCTCAGCCCCTTTCGCGATACCTGCCTGGCTGATGGTAAATGGGCCGAAGGGAATCGGCTGTCCCATGCGGTAGGCGGCCGCCATCTGCGGATACAGCCGGTTGGCCGTCTCGCGCTCGATGATGTTGGCCAGCTGCTCGATCTGCTGGTAGCCACGAATAGCGATACGCTGACCGCTGCGTCGGGTGATGGTATAGATACGGGTGGTATAGACCGGAATGCCGTATGAGCGGGTGCGCGTGACGTTGATAAAGTAGCCGGTGATGTCGTCCCACGGGATCGCCTCGGCGCTGGAGCCTCGCTTGATGGTCAGGCCGCCTTGATAGACCGTGATGAGTTTGCCAAACGACCGGATCACCAGGAAGAACGCCGCAAGCGCGCCGACGATGAAGAGCACGCCCGCAACCGCCACCCCAACGCCGCCGCTGGGAGCCGTCGAGGCGAAGAGCAAGAAGGCGCCGATGATGAAGCAAACTACGCCAAGTATAGTGTTGTTGACAAATGCGCCTTTGTACTGGGCAACTTGTGGGCCAAGCTGCAAGCCTGGCATGTTTGGCATGTTTGGCGTGCCTTGCATTACCGGCGCGCCCGGCATTCCCGGATACGGCTGCATCGAAAGATTCCCCCCAATAAGGTTGACCAGTCAATAGTGTACCATTGCTGCTTCCCCATCGCCAGCAGCGCACACGCTGGCCCTGCGCAAGCGCGCCAATACGCAAAACAGTGTAGCACAGCGGCGGCAATTCTCATAGAAGCAAACAGACTTTCCAGGCGCCTATCGTCGTAGCCTATTGCTCTCTACTTGTCAACGTTCCTTCCGCATATAAGCGCGCCTGCCGCATAGAGATACATGGTGGCTTAGCGAATATCTCAATTTATGCCCTCTCTGTACCGTGTGAAAGGATCGGATAAGCAGTGCCTTATCATACTCATCGGCAATCCAAAAGCGAACGCCTTGCCTCTGATGTGCTTTTTGCTGATGGCTGGCTGGCAAAGAGCGAGATCGTCGCCCGGAATCACAAAGATATGGCGGCGGTTGCTGAGGTGATTGCGCGTCTTGCGGCGCATGCTCGCCAGCGCAATGCGTTTCCTGATGTCCAGATGTTTGAAGCGCATCTGGCGCTCATCAACGATCTCCAGACCTATAGCCTGGCGCTCGTTCAGGCCGAGATCATTCGCGCAGCGGCAAGCAAAGAAAAGTGCTACTGAGGCTGCTTTGGTTGTTTTTTCACCAGAGGAAAGGAGCGATACACAAAACATATGGGCTGCTTGAACGTTCAAACAGCCCATATGACGATATGACATCGCTTAGCTGGCGCGGCGGGCGCGCTGGTATTCGCCGCTGAGCTGTGAGATCACCTGGCGGGCCTGCGCATAGGTCAACCCATGGGCAGGCTCAGGCTTGTTGAGCGCAGCGCAGAGCTTGCGAATGCTGATAAGCTGCTGCTCAGTGGCGTAGGGTTCGCTATTGGCCTGCCCAGCAGACCCAGCGGAAGCCGCTGGTGGCGTGGCGCTGGCCGAGCCAAGAAAACCGGAGGTTGCGCCCGCCTGTGGCGCTGCTGGCGTAGCTGTTGTAGCTGGCGCCGCCTCAGCAGCCGGGCGTGCTGGACGCGCTGGCGCTGGTCGTGTGGCGCGCGCCGCCGGGGCAGGCTGTTCGGCTGGCGCTGTCACAGACGCTGCCTCATACGTGGCGTTTGGCTCCGCAAGCGCAGGCGCCGCTGGCATGGGCGCCGTTGCGGTTGCGCTTGGGCGTGGCAGGCGCGCGCGTAGCTCACGCAGCGTCGCCTCGGGGATGCGCCCGTTCTTCTCGACGGGAACCCAGTTCATCGGCAGGCTATACAGGTAGCGCCCGATGCCCCAATGCACCGCCGCGCGCTTGAAGCAATGCGAGACGGCTCCCAGGCTTTGCTCGAAGTTACTCGCTGTCCCGGCGTCTGCCTTCGAGACGCCGAAAATGGTGAGCGTGCCTTTGGCGATCATCACCTCGCCTTTGTCAATCACCAGCGGCTCCCACTCAAACGACCAGTTTCCCGCGCCAACTACGGCGTCGAGCCGATCCTGCACGACGCGCGCATCTATATACGCGACCACCTGCGCCTTGCCGGTCTGCTCATTCGGACGTCCCTGCGCCCGAAAGTCAACCTCTTTCGGGTCGAATGGCTCACGCAGCCGCCGCGAAATGTCATCCCACTCCTCGCGAGTGAGTTGGTTTGATTGTGGTGGATAAGGGAAATTGTTGTGATTGTCATGATTGTCGTACATAGCGCTGCTCCTTTTCGCTCTATCGCTCTCCCGCCAGGAAAAGACGGGATGTATGTGTGTTGTGCGCTCAGCATGTCATTCTCGCCAGGCGCCCCAAAACCGGTCATATACGCCAGAATTATAAGAACTTTTGTTCTAGTATAGCAGGAATGATCCCCCTCGGCAAGCTCATGCTGGCATGTCGCGTTGCTGCTCAAAAAGGGAAGTACCAGAGGGGGGGGGAAAAGAGGAAAGATAGTAATCAAAGAGGGTTTATGGAATACTGATCGTGCGCGGGCAGGTGTGTTGCAGAGCAAGCGGCGCCTGCGGGCGCAGGGCCGCAGAGGACTGCGGCGCTACTTTTAAGAGCTGCCGTTCGCCCAACACTCCGCTTGCCAGATGCGATCACGCCTGGCAAAGAGTTCCCTCTCCCATCGCAGCAGGGAAAGGCCAGAGGGAGGCCTGCGTGCCGACCTTGTCTCTAGTCGTCCACTCGCTCGATAATCATTGCCACACCCTGGCCGACGCCGATGCACATCGTCGCCAACCCATAGCGCCCGCCGCGCCGTTCAAGCTCATAGAGCAGCGTCGTCAGGATGCGTGCGCCTGAGCAGCCCAGCGGATGCCCCAGCGCGATGGCGCCGCCATTGACGTTCACCCGCGCATGATCCAGCCCCAACTCACGTATACACTGGAGCGACTGCGACGCAAACGCCTCGTTGAGTTCGACGAGATCGAGGTCGGCCACATTCAGGCCAGCGCGGGCCAGCGCCTTGCGGGTCGCGGGGATCGGCCCCAATCCCATGTAGGCCGGATCGACGCCAGCCACCGCCGCGCTGACGATGCGCGCACGCGGCCTCGCGCTATGCGCCACTGCCCAGCGCCGCGAGGCCAACGCCAGCGCCGCTGCCCCATCGTTGATGCCCGACGAATTGCCAGCCGTCACACTGCCACCCTCGCGGAAGGCTGGCTTGAGCGCGGCCAGCTTTTCAAGCGTCGTATCGCGGCGCGGCTGCTCATCGCGCGAGAAAAGCGATTGTTCACCCTTCTTGCCAAGTGTGATGGGAACCGGCGTGATCTCGGCGTCGAAGCGCCCGGCCTCCTGCGCGGCGACCGCCCGTTGCTGACTGGTAAGCGCGAAGTCATCCTGTTCCGCACGCGAGATGTGGTATTTTTCGGCGACGTTCTCAGCCGTCTCGCCCATGCTGTAGGGATAGTGCTGCTCGGCCAGCCGGGGATTGACGAACCGCCAGCCAAGCGTGGTGTCATACATTGTCGGGCCGCCGCGCGCGAAGGCGCTCTCCGGCTTGCCCATCACATAGGGCGCGCGCGTCATGCTCTCCACACCACCTGCTATCAACGCTTCGCCCTGACCCGCGCGAATTGCGTTCGCCGCCGTGATCACCGCCTGCAAGCCCGATCCACAGAGTCGGTTCACCGTCTGCCCGGCGATCTCGATAGGCAGCCCTGCCAGCAACAGCGCCATCCGCGCGACGTTGCGGTTATCTTCACCGGCCTGGTTGGCGCAGCCCAGGATCACATCATCCAGCGCAGCGACCAACGTCTCGCGTTCAACGCTCGTGCGTTCGGGAGCCAACGCGGCGTTGATCACCAGCGCGGCAAGATCGTCCGGGCGGGAATCCTTCAGCGAACCGGCATAGCGCCCGATGGGCGTGCGTGTGGCCGAGAGGATCACAACATCATCGTCATGTGCAATGTTCGCCATCGTTGGCTCCTTGTGTGTAGCGTCTATTCTTCCGGCTCCGGCATGGTCAACCGTTCGATATGGCGGCGCGTCTGCAAAGCCGCCTGCGCGCGGCCAAGCCATTCGCGCGTCTCGCGTGGCGTCGGCGGCGCGCTAGCTGCGGGCGTGGGCGCCTGCCCCTCTAAGAGCACTGCCTGCAATGTAGCGCGGTCGAGCGGCGTCAGGGCGGCTTCATCGCTGGCGTTGGCGTTGGCCAGCGCGCGGCCTGCGGCGGGCGCGGCGGCTAGCGCAGCCAGGCGATCTGTCAGGGCCAGATAGAGTTCGATCAAGATGCGGTCGGCGCCACTGTGTGCGCGTAATTCTTCGAGGGTAAGCAGCGCATCTTCGTATTCGTCGGCGCTGGCCTGCCGCTCGGCGATTGCCAGATCGAGCGGATGCTCTTCGCGGATGGCGCGGCGTCGGCGCGCGGGGAAGGTATCGGCTTCGGGGTCGCTGGCAGCGTCATCTTCCTCTCCCTCGGCGCCAAGCAGGCGGCGGCGCTCCAGGAGCAGCGTACCCTGCGCCTCGGTCTCGAGCATCCGCCGCCGCGCTAGCCACGCGCGCATCGCCCGCACGCGCATTCGCTCCGGCGCGCCCAGCGGCAAGGTGATGTCGTTCGCCGCCCAGTGCGAATACGCCTCATCACGGAGATTAGGAAACTCGGTAACGTCCCTGGTGTCCGGTTCCTCCCACTGCATCACTCCGCCGCGCGATACCCACCGGCCATGTTCATCGGCGCCCGATAGCGTGGCGATCTCTTCATCGCCGAGTTCATCGAGCGCGGGACGCAGCATGCCAGGTTGCCCCGGTGGACGACGCATCTGGCCATCCCTGGCGCTTTCGTCGTCATACTGCCCTTCGGTGTTTTCGTCTGCCAGAGCGTCATCACCGCCCCAGCTTGCCCAATCAAATGAGTCCCAGCCGCCTTGCTCATCGGTTGTGCGATTGTTTTGCTCCGGATCTGGGCTCCTGCCATCTCCCCCATATGGCGTCTCTGTCATCGCCGCCTGCCATCCTTCCTACGCGCCCAACAGCGAGATAATGAGCGCGCTCCCCATGCTCGCGCTGTGTTCGCCTCTCGGCGTCACTATCGCTGCTGATAGTATACGCCAAAACGACGACAATCAGCGCGCCAGCCAGGGAGCGTTGGATCAGGATGGAGCTATAGACTAATGGCTTCGAGACTGTCTTGAAAGCCGTCAAAATAGTGGTAGACTGGGGGTATGAAAGCACTTCCAGCACCAGCCCGCAAGGGCTATCCGAGCGACCTACGTGATGAGGAATGGGCGCTGTTGGAGCCGTTGGTTCCCGCCGTCAAGTCCGGCGGGCGTCCGGCGCGCCACACGCGGCGTGAGAGCGTCAATGCGATTCTCTACGTCGTGCAGGGCGGCAACCCATGGCGGGCCCTGCCGCATGACCTGCCGCCATGGCAGACCGCCTACACCTACTTTCGTCTCTGGCGCAACGACGAGACGTGGGAGACGATTCACAGCGCGGTGCGCGAGCAGGCGCGCAAGCGGCTTGGACGAGAAACGCCCCCCAGTGCGGCGATTCTGAATCGCCAATCGGTGAAGTCCAGTCAAAGGGGGGCTGCGCGGCTACGACGCCAACAAGAAGGTAATGGGACGTAAGCGGCATCTCTTGGTGGATACGCAAGGCTTCGCGCTCAACGTCGTCGGCTCAACGTCGTCGGCTCAACGTCGTCGGCTCAGCGGCTGACGTCCAGGATCGTGCTGGGGCGCGGTTCGTGGCCCACGCGCGCCAGCAGTCCGGGCCGGATCTGCCGCGTTTGACCAAGGTGTGGGCGGATGGCGGGTATAGCGAACCGCTGAGAGACGAGTTGCGCCAGCAGGTGGGGTGGAACCTGGAGATTGTGAAGCGCTCCGACACACAGCCCACAGGAACCTTTGCCGTCCAGCCGCATCGTTGGATCGTGGAGCGCACCTTCGCCTGGTGGGGTGGCTGCCGACGCTTGAGTCGCGACTACGCGTACCAGGTCGAGTCCAGCGAGTCGTTGATCTATGGCGGCATGACCCGCCTCATGCTGCGGCGCATGACCCGCACACGCCAGTCGCTTGCAGCCCGCTCCAGTCCGGCTGTGTAACTTTCAAGGCAGTTTCTTAG
>JAJPIU010000263.1 GCA_021324535.1 Pseudomonadota bacterium | reverse complement strand
CTCGAACGCTCCCCGCCTCGCGGCAAAGAAACGTCCCCGTTCGACTTGCATGTATCAGGCACGCCGCCAGCGTTTGTCCTGAGCCAGGATCAAACTCGCCATACAGTTTGCTTATGTATGTGAACGCTGTTCTCCAGCGCTCGGTTGATCCATTAGCCTGTCAAGGTTATCCTCATTGGCAATCACGGTGGATTGCTTGTTGAGGCGCTCACCGTCATGCAACATCACCAGGCGTGACATCACATGCGATGCGCGATTTCGCTGCTACTGTTTCTCACTCTTCAGTTGTCAATGTGCTGGTTATAGAGCAAAAGCGGTAACTTTTGCATCGGCGCACCTTTTTGAGCGCGCTCATTGAGATTACCACATTTTGCTCATCGTGTCAAGGGGCAATTTCCGACAATCTTGCGAGGCCCTAAAACTCGTTTGGAAACGTGTTACCTAGTGGAGGGAACTCGCGGTTGGGGAAACCGCCCGTTGCGCTGTACATCACTTCAGACGCTGGTCACATTGCTGCGTCACACATCTGACGAGAAGTACCATAGTTTGTTTGAGAATGTGTTCGCGCTACTTTTTGGAAGACACGCCGCGCTTTGCAGCAGCCGCCATTTCGTAGCGACAACTATGAGTATACCGGATCGCTTCAGCCCTGTCAAGGGGTTTTTAGACCAATTTGATCAGATTCGCAAAAACTGGTCATGCAGATCATGCTCACCTATCGCCTCGTGGCAAAAACGCACAGTCTCGGCGAAGACGATATGCCGCTCGATATCTTTTGTGACCGCATGAAATGAGCGTTCAAGCGTGATTAGTTCTTTGTGCTTCGAGCCGATCAACTCATAGGCTTCCAGGCCATCGCGCGCAGGCACCACATGATCGTGGAGCGCCCGCACGATTAACGCCGGACACTTCACCGCCGGTAACATCGCGCGGACGGTGGGCAGCGCCGCAAATAAACTATCCACAGCGGCGAGTGGCGTCCACGGATACACATTTCGGCGGTACAGGCTACGCGCGCCTCTCCGATCATAGACATCCTCTATCCCTGTGGGAATCGCTGGGAGGATACCCCGGACACGCTTCACCATCTGTTGTATCGGCTCACGCAGGCGCACAGGTGGACACAACGCCACCACACCGGCCACTTCCGGCTCAACCGAGGCGACCGACAACACCAGCGCAGCGCCCAGGGAATGTCCGATCAGAAAAACCTTATCATAGTGTGCTAACGCCTCAGTGGTGGCTCGGCGTACCGCCTGAAACCAGTCATCCCAGCCGTGCGCAGCGAAATCATAGATGTTCGTGCCATGCCCAGGCAACAGCAGCCGCCGTGGAATCATTCCCTCGGCCCGTAGCACATTCGCCAGATCGCGCAGATCTGCCGGTTCGCCATTAAAGCCATGCACCAGCAAGCAGTAGGTTCCTTTTCGCGCTCCATGTGGCGTAATCTCCTGTTGCGACTGCCTTTGTGCCGCAGACTCCGCCATTCCTTCACCCCTCAAAATACTCAATAGACACTCAAAAGCTAGCCCAATCTACTTAGAAATATAGCGCCAGGCGCCCTGCTGGCGCAAGCGCGCCAACTGTACCGGTACTGCTTGTATTGCCGTTATTGCCGTGCGCCACTCACTTCTGCGCCGCCACACATTCCAGATAAGATAGACCCAGACGGAGCCAAACGCGAGAAACGCGCGATAGCCATAGACCGGCGACGACTGCAATGGCAGAAACGCATAGAGCGTGAGCGCGCCGCCCGCCAGGAGCAGCGTCGCGATGCTCAGGCGTCCCCAGGGCGCCAACGCAGCCAGCGCGACTGCCCATGTCACATACCACGGCCAGAACCATCCGCTGGCGACAAGCTCATACCACAGCAGCGCCCAGCCCCACGCCAGCGCAATCCCCGTGAGCCAGCGCGCATTCACCGTTTCGCGCGTTTCCCTGGCCTGCCCGGCTGCCGCGCTCTGCTTTCCTTTTGCTTTACGCATGCGGCGTATGCGCTGTATGCGCGCGCCTATGACGACATAGCGGAAACTCCACAGCCAGAGCGCGGCAAAAGCCACCAGCGCGCCCAGTTTGAGCGCCGTCTCGACAACAGTGGCGGCCTGCGCCCGCGACAAGCCTAGCCCCTGCGCCAGCCAGCGCAGCGGCCAGGAGATCGCCTCGAGCAGCGAGTTATCCAACTGCTGCGCTGGCGGCGAATAGAGCAGCGCGCTGAGGGTTTGGCTTCCTGCCCAGTAAGGCAGCGCCGTCATAATCATCGTCAGCGCCACCACGCCTATCCGCCATGCCAATCCAAGTCCTATCCGCCAGAGCATCTCCCAGCGGCCAGCGCCCTGCGCGCGCAGCCGCGCCCACAGCGGCAGCGCCACCGCCAGCAGATACATCGGGAACAACGCCAGCGGCACATATTTTGTCGCAATTGAGAGGCCAATCGCCACCAGCGCCGCAGCCTCCCAGCGCCGCGCCAGGAAGTAGACCCCCAACAGCAGCAGTGTCAGCATCACGGCGTCGTTGTGCCCGCTGGCGCAAAACTCCACAAGGCAGAGCGGGTTCCAGGCATAGAACAACACACCCACAAGCTGACGACGCGGCGCGATCCGCCCAAGAATCAGCCAGATCAGCGCGGCGTTGGCAAGATGCGCCAGCAAGCCCAACAGCTTGAACAGCGCGACATACACCACGAGGCTGCCACCAAGCGCCTGCGCCAGCAATGCGATACCACTGGAGATGAGCAACCAGACGGGGCCATAGACCGAACGCGTGTCGCGCCAGAATACCAGCGAGAGGAAGGGATCGGAGGGGAAATTGGCTGGCGTCGCAACCAGCGGGTTGGCGTGATGAATGACGCTGATACGACCGTAGAGGATATAACTGAACACATCGTCCGAGGGCAACGCGGGTAGCACGACAAGCGTGCTACCCATGATCAGCGCGCTGCCTAGCGCCAGCCACAGCCAACGCCGACGCGCGGCTATCGCTTCCGGCGGCGCTGTTGGGCCAGTCTCGCTTGTTGTGTTTGTCGCGCCGGATGGCGAGGAGCGATGCGCCAGCCAGACGGCCTGACCTGCCGCGCAGCTTGCGCCCACCAGCAACACAGCCACCAGCGCAAGCTCCGGCCAGCCCCGCGCGCCCGGCGTGCTGCCGTTCACCAGCGCATCGCCAAAGATTGCGCGGCTGGGCGCCAGCAGCCACGGCCATGCCTTTGCCAGCGGCGAGATACTCAGTGTCACGCCGCCCAACGGCGCAACAATCCCCAGCGCCAGCAAAAATCCTTCAATCGCAAGGGCAGCCCACACCAGACGGCGCATCAGACGGCGCCCGCCTGCTCTCTCTGCGATCATCTTCTTGTCTTCGCTCAGTCTTCGCTTACCTCTTCGAGCGCCCGCGCGCCGGAAACCCTAGCGTACAACAGCCTCAGCGAGATTGGCAAAGGCGTCGGCGATACGCTCACGATGAGTTATCAGCAGATCGAGCGACGCGATCTCGTTGGCGGTGTAATAGCCGAACGCTGTCGTCTCATCGCTCAGCCCTGGCACGCCACCCACCAGCTCAACCTCAAAGGACAATCCAATCAGATGATACCGGTTTCCATCAGGATAGCACAGCAAGCGATCTGGACTGGAATAGACGCCAATCAGGCGCTTGACTTGCCCGATCAATCCCGTCTCTTCGTGTAGCTCGCGCAGGCACGCCTCGGCGACGCTTTCGCCCGGTTCGAGCTGCCCCCCTGGCAAGCACCACTGCCTGTTGTCGGCCCGTTGGGTGAGCAGGATGCGCTCTCGTGTGTCATCGAAGACCACCGCCGAACAGCCAACCAGCACATGTCCCTCGCGCGCGATGCGTACCCCTAGCAGTATCTCCATCAGCCTTAACCCTTAGCGACCCATACCGTTCACACCAGGGCCGCCTGGCATGCGTGGTCGCCGTCCTGCTCCGGAACTGCCAGGCCCACCGGGATACGCTGCGCCGCGTCGCCCGGAGTTTCCAGTGTTTCCGGTGTTTCCAGTGTTTGAAGCGTCATCGGGCCACAGACCACCGGTTGTTTGCGACGAACGATCATTCTGCCAGCTTGGCCCATTGGGATCACTCGGCCAGAGCGGCGTTGAAGGCGAATTCGCAGGAGGAGGAACGCCGGGCGCGTTGGGTGAACCCGCAGCCGGATAGTAATCGCGGGTGGGAGCCTGCAGGTTGCCGCGCCGTGGCGTATTGTCATCGCGATAGGGCGCAACCTGTCCTGAATTTCCTGACGTTCCTGGCGTGGGTTGTAGCTGCCCATAGGCGCCAGGCCCACCTGAAGCGTCCGGCGCGAGTCGCCAGCGCCCTGAGTTCGGCTGCTGCGTGTTGGGGCCTGGCCCCGAACCAAACGAGGCGGATGGCGCATCACGGAAGAGGGTCGCCTCACCTGCGTCGAAGGAGGCATAGGCGTGCGCGTCCTCTTGCCAGGGCGATGGCCCCTGCAAGCGCGCAGACGGCGATTGTGGCGTCTGTGAGGCTGGCATACGCCCACTCGGTGCGCCCATTGCCCCAACGCCAGAGTAACCAGCCGCATAGGATGGCTCTGTTCGCCCCACCGAACCTGGGCTTCGCGTCGCCTGCGCCAACCCAGCGCTGGCCTTGCGCGCCGGAATGCGCAGCCAGATCGCGCCCGCCACGATTACCATCGCCACGAAATTGAGCACGCCCACACTTACGCGGTCGAGCGCGCCCACGCTCTGCAAACCGATATACTGTGAGAGGGTCGCGGTGATGGTCAGATAGCCAATCGTCAGCACTGGCCACCGCCAGACGCCCGGCAGTCGGTCGTGCATCGAAGCGAACTCCCAAATGAGGATGAAGAAGAATGGCTCGAGGAAGTAGTAGGGCCAGTTTGTCTTGCTGAGCATAGGCACAGTCAATGTGGCAATCGCCACAATCGCCCAGGCGTCACGGCTATATGCCGAGATGCGCAGCCGCCGCACGGCAAAGTAGGCGACAATCGCCACCACAAGAATCACCGTATACATATCGAGCCGCCGCGCGATGGAATCGAGCGTATGGCGCAAGCCAACCGTGTTGCTGGTGGAGAAGATCGTCCAGATCGAGTTACCGCCTATGGGCGCTGTTCCTCGCCATGTCACCAGCGAGTGAATGGTATCATGCGGATCGAAGAGGAAGAACGGGCCAAGCCCCACAGCGGCCACCGCCGCGCTGACGCCGCCAAACGTCAGCAAGCTCCTCCACTGCTTCTCCGTCAGCAACATCACGCCAACCGCAATCAGCGGAATCAACGCTGTCGTGCGCGAGAGGAACGCCAGCCCGGCCAGCGCGCCAGCCAGCCCGTCACGCCGCGCCTGCAACGCCCAGAGCGAACCAAGCAAAAAGCACAACATCACCGGCTGCTCGACATGATACCATATGCCATAGGTCTGCCAGGTCAGCGGCGAAAGCGTCACCAGCAAGAACGCCAGAAAGCGCAGCGTCTCCGGCGCTTCGGGATACAGTGAACGCAGCACGCGCAGGGTGAGATAACCCAGCAGCGGAACCAGGAAAACAAACGGAACCGTGACGAACGTGATCACCTGCCCATAGCTCGAATTCAACCCAAGCGCCTGCGCCAGCCCATACAGCGGCGCTAACAGCAAAATGCTCAGTGGCGGATTGTAGTTGGGATACGAACTGGTGACGCCGCTGCCATGGACGGCATACATATGAAAGGGATTGCCCTGCAAGACATACTCCGCCGACTTCAGGAAGAAGTTGGTCAGGTCGCTATCTTGAATGGTCACAATAGCTCGTGTGCCGCGCACGACGGACGTAATCCCCACGAGCAGCGAAAGCACAGTCGCCGCCTGATACGCCCAGGAGGGAATGTGAACGGCGCTACTGGAGCCTGTGCGTTGGCCTGCCTGTGAAGGCGAGGCGTTCACAGGCGTGGGGGATGGCGACGAATATGGCGGTGGTGGAGGGCCTGCTCGCACGATAGTTGCTCCTCGCTCTGGCGTTGGCGATGCGCTGATCGTTTGCCGAAAAAGCGCAAAGCTGGCTACGACATGGGGTGATCGTTGATCCCTGTTAGAGCGAGTGTAGCATATTTAGCGGTCTGCGCCTACTCTCTGTAGCCAGAATAGCCACGCGCCGCTCACCAAAGTTGCGGCAAGCGATCGGCAAGGGTACGGCGCCAGGCGGCGGAGCCTTCTGAACGCATCATCCACACCACAAGCGACAACGCCACCAGCGCGCCGGATACCCACACGATCCATGCGATGGATTCTGGCCCAGGAGCCAGCAACCACTGCGCCAATCCTGCGAACAACAGAGCGCCATCCATCAGCACATGGGCTGGAGTCAACCGGCCAGCCGAAAAGGGCAACGGCGCAGGCCACGCGAAGACCCATAAGCCACTTGCGAACGCCAACAGCATCAATGCGAGCGCCGACAAGCGCCATGAAGGACGATCCATCTCCCATGCGCGCCAGGTCTTCCAGGCGTTCACGACGACGCTCTGGCGTATACGATGTGCGCCAATCAGCCAGATGAGCCACGGCGAGCGCGCCAGAAGCCTGGCGGGAGCGCGTTGGTTCAACGCCTTCACTCTCCGTTGCGGCGCGTCCGCCTTGATTGCTTTTGCCGCATTTGTTCCTTTAGCCGCCTCATAGTCTGCGATGCGAGCCATGATGAGTTGCGTCAATTCCGCCGGTTCTGGGGCTGGCGTCTCGGCACATTTGGCATCCGTGAGGGCAGCGCGTAAGGTTTCGAGGTAGGCGCGTTCCTGGCGACAGGCGTCGCAGAGAGCGAGATGGCGTTCGAGCGTGGCATAGCTTTTGGGAGATAAGCGTTGGTCAACGGCAAGGTTGAGCAGACGCCGCGCCGCAGAACAGGTAATGGTTTTCATAACTCACTCCCTCCGCTCAATGGCGTACGCCCGCGCTCCAATACGGTGCGGAGACCGGCCTCAAATCCTGTACGTAGCTCATCGGCGCGCGCAAGCCCTTCGTTGCGTGCACGATCCAGATCGGCGCCCAGGGTTTCCAGGCGCTCTTTCAGCAGGGCACGCGCACGGAAAAGCTGCGTCTTCACGGTGCCAATCGGCGCCCGCATCACCTCGGCCATCTCTTCATAGCTCAGTTCTTGCAGGTGGCGCAATACGAGCGCCATACGATATTTGGGAGGCAATCCGGCGATCTCGGCGCGCACACGCTCCTGCGCCTCGCGTGCGGCGCTTTGTGCGTAGCGGTCGCTCGCCAACTGCTGGGCGCTTTGCGCGCGAACCGATTCAGCTAGCAGTTCTGCGCGCGCCGCCTGATCGCGTTTGCGGCTCTCCGCAACTTTGAGGCAGTGGCGATAGGCGATGCGATAGAGCCAGGTGGCGAAGCGCGCCTCGGCCCGGAAGCCACGCAACCCCTGCCACGCCGCCAGGAAGACATCCTGAGTGGCCTCACTCGCCTCGTCCTGGTTACGCAACATCCGGTACGCCAGCGCATACACCTGGCGTTGATGCGTCCGCACTAGCACGGCAAACGCCTCCTGATCGCCAGCCCGCGCCTGCCCAATCAGCGCCGCTTCTCGCTCGGCGTCCAGTTCGTCAGCCCGGTCAACCTCAGCGCCGATCTCGGCCTCGCCAGTGGTCGCCGAGGCATGCGGCCCATCGTGCGAGCCGTCATGCGCCCATCGCCATGCGTCCCCTGATTGGAGCGCGCCTGACAGCGAAATGTTTCGTGCGTCCAAACGCGTCTCCTTCTATCACGTACTATCACGTAAAGAGCAAGAATTGGGAAGAGATGTGATGCTGAGTTGCTCAGCATAGCGCGCATGCGTGGCGCGCCCATGTTACTATCATACACCTATGATGCACTTCCGCCAGTCCGGCGCCAACATAGCATATGCGACGTGTGGTATAGTGCGGAAAATCCGCCGGACACGAGAGAGAAATACATGGATCAAGAGCGCGGCGTCCCACAGCGATTGCTTCACACCTACCTGCAAATGAACGGCGAGTTCCCCATGGCGCCCGCCGCAATGGATCCCGCGATGGGCCATGCTGTGTTGCTAGAGATCGCCCGTCAGGGAAGCCCAGATCCCGAAGAGACGGAACCCGGCTGGCTGCATGAAGGGCTAAACTGGCTCAGCTACTTCGACTCCACATTCAATGCGCAGCAGCTTGCCGCCATCGGCCACACCGTGACGCAGTTGCATATTGACGCAGGCATTCCCATTGTCATCGCCGAGCAGCTTCCAGCAGTGGCGGCGGCGCATCCCACCAATCCAGGCAAACTCGAACAGGCGGCCACCGTGCTCACCAGAGACTTCCTGCACATCGAGCCGCCGCTCATCCCACCGCACTGTCGCATTGCAGACACTGCCTATGGCCAGCTTGCGTTTGTCTCGGAGGATGCCTTCCAATACGGCTGGGCGTGCATCAAAGAACGTATCTTTCTGGCGATGCTCAACCTCCTAGACGCCCTGCCGGATGCGCAAGCGCAACTGAGCCAGCCGCGACAAGACACGCCAACCGGCTCGCCCCTCAGCAAAGAGAACGCGCTCCGCCTGGCGCAATTCTCCTCATCGCCCCAGTTCGCCGCCCAGCAGCGCGCCATCCTTGCCTGCTACGAAGCCGCCTACACCACAATCATCGCCGCCGAAGACCTCGCCCAAGCCCAACATACCGCCTATCACCTGCTCGTGGGGGGCAGCCCCATCTTCCGTGTGACGCCAGCCCTGGCCGCGCTGATCAGCCGCATCAGCACAGCGGTGAGCGCAGCCGCCCAGGCGCTTCCTCCGCTTCCCTCAGGCGCGCCCGTCCTACCATCTGAGGCCGTCTCTGGGCTTATCGCCATCATGACACGCAAAGCGGACGAGCCGACCAGTTAGCGCGGCTTGCGGGCCGACTGTTGCCCGGTGCCAGGGGCAAAGAGAAACTCAATTGGCTTACGCGGACTCAGCCCTGCCTCGCGTTGCCAGCCTGCAATCTCAGCGGGCGACCACGTTCCAGCTTCGCTCGTCACCGCGAAATAGAGATCGGCAAGCGCGCCAAGTTGCCCCGCCTCACGCGGCGAGGCCAGACGAAACACCTCCTGCACGACCAGATAGCCCCCCGGACGTAGCGCCACCGCCGCGCGCTTGATCAATGCGCAACAGGTCTCCGCGTCAAAGTGGTGGAGCAGCGACGAGATGAAGATCAGGTCATAGCGTTCGACGCCCAAGTCTTCAGTGAGCGCGTCGCCAGCCTTATGCGTGACACGTTCGCCCATCCCCTCGCGCGCAAGTAGCGGCGCCGACTGCGCAACGGCGGCTGGCAGATCGAGGATAGTCGCGCACAGCCCTGGATGTCGCCTGCACAACGCCACCGAGAAATAACCATGCGCTCCCCCAATATCGAGCATCTCCCGCGCGCCTTTGGGAACCGGCGTACGCCGCGCCACCTCTGGCGCATAGAGGCTGGCGCCTGAACGTTGCCCACGCTGATAGACGCCCCATTGCTCCGGCGTCATCGTTGCGTGTATCTCCACTGGACGACCCGTGACCACAAACTCCTCGTAGTGTTCGATGAATTGCGCGTCGAGAAATTGATGCAGCACCGCGTCCCTGAGCGAGATGGGGCTGCTAGACAGCAGCCATCGCCGGGCGACCGGCGCCAACTGATAGTGATCCTGATTATCATGGTTCTCCTGCCCCTCGTCAGCAGCCGTATCACCTCCTGGCTGACCTTCTTGCTGATCTTCCTGACGCCGCGCTTGTCGGTGGCAGCTGGAAACGCTGGGAGCCACACGCAGATACTCGGCCCCCGCCAGCGCGAACAAGAGCTTTTCGGTGGCGCGGGGATCGGTCTGGCAGCGCGCGGCCACCTCGCGCGCCGTCAGGGGCTTCTCGGCCAGCGCCTCGAAGACGCCTACCTTTACCCCCACCATGATCGTGCGCGCCAGCCACATGCCCACAATGGTCTGTGCCAGAGGCGTCGGCACGATCCCAGCCCACAGCGCCAGGCTTTCCAATGGATTCTCGGCAATCACGCCAATCTTCATGCTGCGCTCTCGCTCTCACTCATGCCACGTCACTCATGCCATCCTCCTAGCCTGACGGCAAGCCGTTCTGCCAGGCACGCGCATGGACGGCGCCAACGAAACAACAACAGAGCGGCGACAGAGCAATGGGCGCCAAAGGGCAACAACCACAGGCAGAAGTCCCGCAGGCTTGCGCCAGGCAGTGTTCAGTGGCTATACTGGCCTATGCTACCACACAAGAGTATATCTCCGCCGCCGTCCATGCGCCGGAAGATGTGTTGGCGACGCTCACCAACAGGCAGGTTATTATGGAAAACACACCTACGTCTGCTCCGTCCTCATCCCCGCGTTCCGCTCCTTCGTCCAGCCCTATCAACCCTTCCAATGCTTCAGGCTTTCAACGTCGCCCGAACGCATCGGCGCCCACCACACCCATCACACCTCTTCCCGCTGCCAGCCATGCCGAACAGACGGAGCCACAGGCAGCGCGTATTTCCGGGCCACGCGCCAGCCAGAGTGGGCCACGGCAGCCGGGCGCGCCTGTCGTCGCAGCCGGAATGATCAGCGGGCCACGCGGGCGGATGCGCGCGAGTGTTTCAACACCCCTCACCAGCAGCGCCGTCTATGGCCCAGGCCCATTCTTTGCCCTGGCGATCTTGCTCCTGCCCGTGATTACCGCGCTGGTTGGCGTCATCATCTTTGTCACCTCGCCGGGGCCGCTGCCCATCTGGCTGCCACTCCTGCTGCTGCTCTGGCTTCCTATCCTGGGCGCCATCTGGTCACTGATGAAAACGGTGCGGCTCTCCACAGCGGGAGTCGCCATTGGCAGGCCGGGAAGCGCCTGGGTAGAGATGCCCTGGGAGTATATCGAGCGCGTGGAAACACGCGGCCCATTCATCCGCATCGCCGATACCCAACGCCGTAGCATGAGCTTCGCCCCGCGGCTGCTTGTGGATGGCTTGCGGCTGCGTCGCCAGTTGCTCCTGCGGCTCCCCCCCCAAACGCTCAGCGCGTCGCTTCGCCAGGAGGCGCAAAGCCTGATCACTGGCGACATCACCGATATGGCGACCGGCGGCCTGACCGATGTGCGGGCGCGTCCACGGCGACGCTGGGCGACGATTGGCATTGGAGGATTCCTGGCGCTGGCGGCGCTGGCAGGTGTTGTCCTGCGGTTCTTGCCGCTGGCGGCGTCAATCCCACTCGCCGTACTCTTGCTGGCGCCGGGGCTGGCGTTGCTGGCGGGCGCGTTCTGGCTCCGCCAGTTGGTGTCAGTTGGCCAGCAAGGGATCAGCGTGCGGGGATGGTTCGGGCGCAAAGAGCGTACAATGGCCTGGGAGGAGATCGAACTGCTCGAGGTAGCCCCTGGCGAGATCGTGATCCGCTTTCGAGGCGTGCGCAAGCTACTTTGCCCTGGCCCAGCGCTCTTCCGCCCAATCGAGCGGAACCGGATGCGCGCCTTCATCCACGCCTATTGTCTTGATCGCGGCGCCTCGCTGGCGCCCCGCTTCTGGCTCTTCTAAGTCTCAGTCTCAGGCTGAGGCAGCGGCGCCCGCCAGACAGGCGGCGCCCACAATGCCAGAGTTGTCGCCGAGCGCGGCGCGCACGATGTCGAGCGAGCGTGTAGCCGCTGGCAGGGTGATCTCGCGGGCGCGTTTGCTGGCGCGCTCGAAGAGCAGATGCGTCGCCTCAATCAGCCCGCCGCCAAGGATGATACGCCGGGGGTTATAAAATGACGCCAGCGAGCCTAAGCCTGCGCCCAGATAGTCCGCTCCCTCGCTGATCGCCTCAATCACCAGTTCATCGCCCTCGTCAATGCACTGAGCGATCTTCTTCGAGCGGATCGTGCTATCATCGGGCGAGAGCAGTTCGCTCAGTTTGGAGGCGCGTCCCCGGCGTAGCTCAGCCAGCAACACCTGCGTGATCGCCGTGCGCGAAGCATAGGCTTCCAGGTGGCCGCGTCCGCCACAGCCGCAGAGGCGCCCACCGTAATCCACAATGGTATGCCCAATCTCACCGGCTGTCCCCGTCACACCGCGCCGCAACTGACCATCTTGCACAATGCCCGCGCCGATGCCCGTGCCAATGAACACGCAGACGAAATCATCACAGTCGCGTCCGGCGCCAAACGCACGCTCACCCAGCGTCGCCGCCTCCACATCGTTGCCCAGCGTGACGGGCGCGCCTGTATGGTCTGCAAGCAGCTTGCTCAACGGAAAGTCGTCAAGCCCCTGCCCCAGATTTGGCCCACTCAGCAGGATGCCCTTTGCGCGGTCTACCTGGCCAGCCACGCCAACGCCAACGCCAAGAATCTCCAGGTCATGCTCACCTTTTTTTGCCTCGTCGAGCGCGGCAGTCACCACATCGAGCAGGCGTTTACTGAAGAAATCAGCGCCGCGTTCGGGGTGAGTGCGTTTGCGCGCCGAACTGACCACCGCGCCTGTCTCCAGGCTGATGACCCCGGCGAGAATCTTCGTCCCGCCAATGTCTACGCCGACAGCATACCGTGCGGCCATCGCATTGCTCGCTTTCTTATTGCCTTTGTCTTGTCTTCGTCAACTCTCGCCCCTGCGTCCGCTTGTGTCCGCTTGTGTCCGCTTGTGT
>JAJPIU010000207.1 GCA_021324535.1 Pseudomonadota bacterium | reverse complement strand
TCTTCGGGAAGGTGTAACAGCGCAGCAATCGTCATGGCTTGCTCACTCAGGTGGGAATGACATCGTAATCACCTGTTCGCCATGAACCATACGCCATTTGTAGCAACGGACCGCTTTGCACCTACGTGAGGAAGACCCCGATATTTGGACAGGGCCGTATGTTAAAGTAGGAAGGGGTGATGGGGCGCAGAGGGGGTGAAGACAAGATGGCAACGGTGCGTAGACGACATAGCAACGAGTTCAAGGCCCAGGTCGCGCTTGAGGCGCTGAAAGGGCAGAAGACGCTCAACGAGTTGGCCAGTGAGTTTGGGGTCCATCCGGTGCAGATTGCCCAGTGGAAGCGGCAGGCGCAGGAGGGACTGAGCGGCGTGTTCGCCAGTCCGGGCTCCAGCGACCGGCAGGGCAAAACGGATCAGGCGCTCATTGACCAACTCTACCAGCAGATCGGCCAGCTCAACGTGGAACTGGACTGGCTGCGAAAAAAGGGGGCGGTCCTTGCCGAGGAGTTAAACGGCCAGCAGCGCGACGTGAACGCTGTGCGGGCGTTCGTCGAGCCGACGCATCCGCATCTCAGCATTGCTCGCCAGTGCGAGTTGCTGGGGGTCGCCCGTTCTAGTTGGTACTACACACCTGCTGGGGAGAGCGATGAGAACCTGGCGCTCATGCGGTTGCTGGACGAGCAGTATACGCGCACGCCCTTCTACGGTGTCCGACGGATGACTGCGTGGCTGCACAGGCAGGGCTACGCGGTCAACCACAAACGGGTGGGACGGCTGCTGCGGCAGATGGGCCTGGAAACGGTGTATCCCAAACCGCGCTTGAGCGCGCCAGGAACCGGAACGCCGACCGTGCGCTATCCGTATCTACTGCGGGGACTGTCCATCGCGCGGGTCAACCAGGTGTGGAGCACCGAAATAGTCTGTACGCAAATGACAAAAACGGATCTGTTCGCTGTTTGGTTGCGTTGGGAAGACGTAGCGGATCTCGACCTCGTCGTTCGTAACGACCACGCGGTCAACGAGCAACTCGACCAGTTGCCGACGTTGCTCGAAGGTGGCGCTGGCGAGTCCCACCTGAATCCTGTGGCAGAAGTCGTCAAGATGGCGCACGAGACCGGACAACTCCTGGCGCCGCTCGGCCTGTTGTGTCAGCTGATCGTCCTGGATGGCCAGCGCCGCCTCTTTCTGATCGAGTTCTCGTCGACGGCGCTCATACTCGGCGAGCGGGATCACGCCGTGCAGATAGGCGTCGGTGAGCCGCTCGCGTTGTTGCTGGGTGCTTCGTCGGCCCTTCTGAAGCAGTCCACGCCGCGCCTGCAACTCCTGGGGCAACCACTGCCCGGCATGTGCGCGTTCAAGCGCAGCGGTGAGCTGTTCCGGATGCACCAGCACCTCGCAGAGGTCGTGCCAGACGAGCGCATCCAGCTGGCGGGCGGGGATAAACCGTGAGGCACAGGCGACCTCACGGTGCGAATGGGGGGGGTTGGCCTTCCCGGAACAGATGTAGTACGCATACTGCGGTTTTAGGCTGCGCGCGGTGCATGCCAACTGGCAGTGGCCGCAACTGACCAACGCGCGCAGCAAATAGGTGTTGGTGGTATTGTGGCGACTGGCAAAGGACTGGTTCTGGGCGAGCTTGGCCTGAACCAGGGCGAAGTGCTCCTCACTGACCAGCGCCGGGATTTGGGCGACCGCAATCCATTCCTCAGGTGGCACCGGCGTACTGCTGTCGTGGGGATGTCCAATGGGGTGCGTCGCGGAGCGGCGAATGCGCGGTGGACGGGTACGTGTGCGGCCAGCGTAGACCTGGCCCGTGTACGTGGGGTTGCGCAAGATGCCGCGCAACGTCGACAAGCCCCACCAGACCTGCCCGGTTGGGGAGCAGATCTGCTGCTCATGCAGGCGGTGCGCGACCTTGTCGAGACTCACGCCCGGGTCGAGATAGGCCGCAAAGATGGTGGCGACGACCGCCGCCTCCACGGGCTCGACCTGCACGCCGGTGGGATCACGGGGGTGATCGGGATGCAGCCGGTAGCCGTAGGGCGGGCGTGTCCAGGGCAGCAGCACGCCTGCCCGTAACTTGGCCAAGCGACCTCGTCGCATCCGCTCCGTTATGAGCGTCCGTTCGTATTCGGCGACCGCGCCCCGAATCTGGAGCAGCAACTGATCATGGGGATCCTGGCTCATGGGGTGGTCGAGAAACGCTACCGCGCAGCCCAATCGCTCCAGTTCCTCCAGCAGCACCATCTGGTGGACATAGTTGCGCGCTATCCGGTCAGGAGCGGTGACGACCAGCAGGTCGATCTCACGCTCGCGGGCGGCATCGCGGAGCCGATCCCATCCAGGCCGCGACAGGCTGGCGCCACTGTACCCGTCGTCCCGAAAGATATGTTCCTCGCGGAGGTTCCAGCCTGGCTGTTGCCTCACCTGCTGAACCTGCTGACGAACTCGGTCGAGCTGCTGATCAATGGTCTGCGTCTGGACTTGGTTTGGCGTCGAGACGCGCACATACACGGCTACCCGCATGCGTTACCTCCTGTTGATCCGGTTGCATCGGAACGTCCCGCGCTTCTAGGACGTCCTGAACGTGCATGGTCTCTGTGATCGTCGTGGTCGTCGTGGTCGTCGTGGTCGTCGTGGTCGTCGTGGAGGGCGCCACGTCTTGGCTCCAGAGCAGCAGGCTTTGGTAGGCCCTGTCCCAACGCTGTTGTGCGTCTGGAGTGGCGACGCTTGACCGGCGAAGACGCCAGTGGTGTTTCATCCTGTCCTCCCTGATGAGCCGTACGCTCATCTCCAGGACAAGGAAGACACGGAACGCGCGAAGCCACTCGGCGTTGCCACACCTCGTAGCGTGACCACCCCAAGATCAGGCGACCAGAGCGAGTGAAACAGAATTTGTCATTTGTGAGCAGACCATTGACATCACCTATGTGCGCCTCCACCAGGAGTTCGTCTACTTGGCGGTGCTCATGGATGTCTACACCCGCGCCATTCGCGGCTGGGAGCTGAGTCGCCATCTGGATCAGCCGCTGACCCTGGCGGCTTTGGAGCGGGCGCTCAGCGCCGGATGTCATCCCGCCATCCACCACTCGGCTCAAGGGGTGCAGTACGCCGCCACCGCCTACATCGCACGACTCGACCAGGTAGGAGCGCAGATCAGCATGGCTGAGCAAGGGGAACCCCGTCAGAACGGCTATGCCGAACGCCTGATGCGAACGATCAAAGAAGAGGAGGTAGCGCTGACCGAGTATCACGACTTCGCGGATGCCTATGCCCAGTTGGGGCGCTTTCTCGACGACGTCTACCACCAGAAGCGCATCCACTCGGCGCTGGGCTATCTGACTCCGGCAGAGTTCGAAACGGCGTATCACACCCGCTTGCTCTCGTCGGTCGTTCTCCCCTAACACGGGGTGCTGAAGTGTCCAACTCTAGGGGCGCAGTTCACCATGTCCGATGATGATCAAGCTACGTTTCATCATCTGAATGAACAAGATGATGAACCAATGGAGGATATGGCTTCTCAGGAACCACTAACAAGAAATGGAGGGCAAACAAGGAATGGGGCGCATTTGCCACGCCTGTTGCACAGCCCAACGCGGTTACTAGCCTTAGGCGCTTCATTGGTTCTCCTGGTTGCTTTGGCGCTCACCATCGGTTTGCACCCTTTGCGCCCGCTCTCTCCTCTACCGCTTGTCGCGACATACCCTCCCACCTGGACGCCGACGGTGACATCCACCGCTCTACCAGGAGCAGCAGTGTGGGCAACCTTGGAGCAACGTCCACTGCGCCTCCCATCTGTCGCGCCAGGCACGGAGTGTCCGCTGACTCCAGCGCATCACCCACCGTTTGGCGACTATAGTCTATCGCTTGGCGCTGGGCCTGTGTATGCCGTAGGATTTGGCTCAGATGGAACCTTACTTGTCTCGACAGCGAGCCACTTTGGCGCAGGGACAAGTGGCTGGGGTGGACGCAAGCTCCTCTGGATCATCGCGCCAGGAAACGCTGGGCCAGTAATTGTACGGGGAGGCCAACTCGGCGGAGCGCATACACTGCGCTTCAATGGCGGTATCGATCAACAGAATTACACCGGTGATTGGGCCGCTGCTCCGCTGCTCTCTGCGCTACGGCTTCTACCCAATCGATATGTAGACCCGACTGTATTAGATATGGACTTTGTGCGCCTTCAGGCGTCAGGCTGCTATGCTATGCAAGTAGATGGGCTGACCTTCAGCGAGGTGATCGTCTTTCGTGCGGTCATGGTATGAGAAGACGCAAGGAGTGATCTTAATGAAGCTGAATTGGATTGAACTGTTGTTCGGATGACTAGCGGTTCTTTTGTTCGCTGCCATTGTAAATTTCATCTACTTTGGCGGTTACATTGCGCCATTCGCCGTGCAGAGCGATCTCATTTTCTTTGGAAGCCTCATCGCCGCGCTGGCGATAGCTGCGACTGTTCTTGCCTTTGTGCGTTTCACAGATCGGCGGGCGCCTCAGATGCGCTAGCATGGCGCGCTCTATGCCGACAAACAAAACACCCCTCTCCCGCACGGCGGGAGAGGGGTCAGGGGCGGGGCCGCGCCCTATATCGTGTGCGTGCCCAGCAGTATGCCAATCACGATCAGCACAATAATCACGGCGATGATGCCGACCACCAACCAGTTGACACCTGCGCCACCACTGCCGCCACTGCTTCCACCATTGCTCGATCCTCCGGTATTGGTGGGCGCGGGTGTGGGCGGAGTGGTCGTCTGGCCAATGGGGAAGGGATTGCCGTTGGCGGGCAGATTGAGCGTCGTGCCGTTGGCGATGGTCGCCAGGCGGCTCAGGAAGTCTTGGAAGCCCTGCTGCGGCGAATTGCCGGTCAGCTTCTGATAGGTGTCTCCGAGACTGCTGCCTCCTGCGGTGACAATCGTCCGCCAGTCGAAGTGCAACTGTGAATGCAGGTAATACAGGAAGAGCGGGCCACAGCCGTTGCTGTCGTTATCCTGGTCGGTCGCGTTGTTGTTCGTCACGTAGTCGGCGTTGCCATCAGCCCACCATTGCTGGCCCACCGGCGTCTGCAACTGCGCCAGGGCCGGAGAGCGATCCGCCGCCAACACACGCGAGAGCGCCTCACCGTTGGTCTGTCCACACTGCCAACCATTGTTGATCGCCGACTCGAACACCTCAACAAGCTCAGCGATAGCAAAACCCTCCGCCAGATTGGGAGTTGGCTCGATATAGAGATCGGTCGCGTTGCAGCCAAAATGATAGGCGCCGCCCGCCTGCGAATCCTCCAATATCTGGATAGGAAGCGCCGTGCGCGGAGTCGTCTGGTCATCGCCCTGTTGGCCCGGCGGCAACGCAATCCCACCAAAGTAGTTCTGAATCACCTGATAGTCGGCGTCGAAGTTGCTTTGCACGGCCTGCGCGGAAGCGTTCCCCTGTTGCGAGCCATCGGTATAGATAATGGCGTATTGCGTCTGCGCATATTGCTGCTCGCCGCCAAACGACGCGCGGCTTTTCGGCAGCGTGATCTGGTCATAGGGGATGGCTCCGCGTCCGGGAAACTTGAGTACGTGCGGGCGAGGAAGGCTACCTTGTGGGAATGTCATGTGATATACCTCCGGTTGACTTGCCTGGGCGACTGGCCCAGAAGTGGCGCCTGGGAAGCCTGCGACAAACGCGACCTCCGGCAGGCGGGTTAAGTGTCCGCCCTGATAATCGGCGTAGAGCCGGTCGAAATAGGCGGTATACGCAGCAGCCAGCGCAGGCGACTGGATCGCCAGCACATTCTCGTCGTTGGCCTCGGCGTTCTCTGAAAAATTATAACTACCAGTGATGACAAGGCTATCGTCCACAATGATCACTTTGTTGTGCATGAAGTCTTGTTCGTGCGCCGGGCTATAGGGATGAGACGGCGCCTGGGCGACACGAGGATCCTTCATGAACCAGAAAAGCGCCGGATCTTGGTGGGTATAGCGCAATACATCGTCCATGCCGTTGGGATCGATGACCCCGCGAATATCGGCCTGCGGGTCATTGGCAAAAGGCGCCAGAGCGCTGAGGATGCCAGGATCGCTGATCAAAAACGCCATCACCCGTAGCCTCCTGGCTCGCTTTATGGCAGCGATGACGCTATCTTCGATGCGTTCGTTGGCGGCTGGCGCAAAGAAAGGCATCAGCGTGATGGCGCCCACTGTGGTCGCCTGGCCCAGGGGAAGCGTTCGGCGGGTAGCTCCATCGAGCAGTCCCATGAAAGCGTCTTCATAGCTTGCGGCCAGTTCGCGCGAAGGAATGATCAGACAATTGTTGTCCTGGAGTTCCAACCCGCCAACGGTGAAGTTCGCCGAGCCTGTCCAGAGCGCCTGCCCGTCGCGGATGAGGAACTTATCGTGCATGAGGTGGCGGCCATGCTCGTGCACTGGCGTGGCATAGCGGATCAGCCCAGTATTTTCGAGCGCCTGCTGTGTGCCATCCGGTTTGGGGTCGGCGCTCAGGCCGCCGGAATGCGCTTTGCCACCATCAAAGGCGATGCGCAGGCGCTTCCCCTGTTGAGCCACCTGCATGAGCGCCTGCAAAATCAGGGGGTGCCGCAGATCATAAATCGCGCAATCGAGAGAGTCTTTGGTCGCAAGGATGAACTCGGCAAGACGCTGGGGTAAATCCGCATCAACATCGGCCCGCCTCGACTGAAAAAAAACGCTGAGACCATCGAGTGTGTAAGAACTTTCGCCATGAGATACGCCTGTTTTCTCTGTCATGCGTGCCCCTTTGATGGGATGCAAGTATCTAATGCGGCCAGGCAGGGGTCTCCATCGGGAGGCCGCTACGCCGCCGGGCAGCAAAACCAGTTAAGGCGCCAGGGAGAATATGGCTGATGCGATGCTACACCCACCAGCCGCCGTCTGTCAATAGACCGTCGAGACTCCCGCACAAAAGACGCCAGATTGGCGACTCTACGCAGAACTGCTCAGACGGCTGCACACTATGCTCAACGCTCATGAATTCGTGAGCCTACGTCGCCAGTATGCCACGCCAGCATGAGAAAACGATTGGAGACTGTGAGAATGGACAGGTCGCCTGTGTTACATGCTATGCTTTTTGTAGTGGCCTGAGCCACGCATACACATTCTATATAGGAGTCACCGCGATGGCAGCTTCCTCCACATCATCACAACCACAACCTGAACGCTATGATGTGATCATCATAGGCACAGGGCAGAGCGGTGGCCCCCTGGCGACCGCGTTTGGCGCGGCTGGCCGCAAGACGGCGATTGTCGAGCGCGAACACGTCGGCGGGACGTGTATCAACGTGGGCTGCACGCCAACCAAGACAATGGTTGCCAGCGCGCGCGTTGCCTACCTTGCCCGCCGTGGCGCCGATTACGGCGTGCAAACAGGGCCAATCGAGATCGATATGACGACCGTGCGCAGGCGCAAACGTGACATCGTTGAGAGCTTCCGCAGCGGAAGCGAACATCGCCTGCGCGACAGCGAGAACGTCACGCTGCTGATGGGCGAGGCGAGCTTCGTAGACGCTCATACGCTCGATGTCAGCTTCCCCGACGCGCCGCCACAGCGCATCACCGCGCCCACCATCATTATCAACACCGGCTGCCGTCCAGCCGTTCCTCCCATCCCCGGCCTGCAAAGCGTTCCCACCCTTAACTCCACCACCATCATGGAGCTTGACCGCGTGCCAAGTCGCCTGATCGTGCTGGGGGGCGGCTATATCGCGCTTGAGTTCGGGCAGATGTTTCGCCGCTTTGGCGCGCGTGTCACATTGATCGAGCGCGGCCCACAACTCCTCTCGCGCGATGATGAAGACATCGCCGCTGAGGTCGAACGCATCCTGCGTGAGGACGGCGTAGAAGTCTTGCTCCAGACGAAAACCGTGCGTATCGAGCCGGGCCAGAGCGGGACAGAGGAAGCGATCCATGTGGTAGCGCAAGGACCAGAGGGTGAACGCACACTTGCAGGCTCGCATCTGCTGGTGGCGACAGGACGCACACCCAACACCGAGCGGCTCAACGTCTCCGCCGCCGGACTGGCAACCGATCCCAGGGGCTATATTCGTGTCAATGAACGGCTGGAAACAAATGTGCCCGGCGTCTACGCGCTTGGGGATGTCAATGGCGGCCCCGCGTTCACGCACATCTCCTACGATGACTACCGTATCCTCCAGGCCAACCTGATCCACAATGAGCATCGCACGACGGCGGGACGTCTTGTCCCCTCCGTTGTCTATATCGATCCGCAGTTGGGGCATGTGGGGCTGAGCGAACGCGAGGCAAAGGCGCAGGGGAAGCATGTGCGTGTGGCGAAGATGCCGATGAGCTACGTCGCGCGGGCGCTCGAAACCGACGAACCGCGCGGCGTCATGAAGGCGCTTGTTGACCCTGAGACCGATCAGATACTTGGCGTGACCATCCTGGGCGCGGAGGGTGGCGAGATTATGTCTATGTTGGAGATCGCCATGATGGGCAAACTGCCCTATACAGCGCTACGAGACGCGATCTTCGCGCACCCCACCTTCGCCGAGTCGCTGAACAACCTGTTCTCTTCCTTCGAGGAATAAATCCCACAGCGTACACGAGACATCGCAAGACACCAGAAGACATCGAGGCAGACCCAGATGACCCACATGATGCGCGCGCCCTGCGATGAAGAGGCGATCCGCTCAGGCAAGTTCGCCGTCACGGTGGCGCCCGGACAGAGGACGACTCAGAGCGGCCCTGTCAGTGCGCTAGGCGCAACAAGCCCACGCGCCCACGCGCGATCACATCCCGCCGTTTCTGCCGCAGCGCCCGTCTGGACATTGGTTGCGGCGATTCTAGGATCGAGCATGGCCTTCATTGATGGCTCGGTGGTCAACGTCGCATTGCCGGTCATCCAGGTTGATCTGCATGCCACGGCAAGCGACGCGCAATGGGTGATCGAGGCGTATCTCCTGTTTCTCGCGGCGCTGATCCTGGTGGGCGGCGCGCTCGGCGACCGCTATGGCCGACGGCTGGTGTTCGCCAGCGGTATTGCGCTCTTCACGCTCGCGTCCATTGCCTGTGGGCTGGCGCCAAACATCCTCACGCTGATCGTCGCACGCGCCATCCAGGGAATCGGCGGGGCGTTGCTCACGCCTGGCAGCCTGGCGCTGATCAGCGCGGCCTATCCGCCAGAGCGACGCGGACGCGCCATTGGCCTCTGGTCAGGCCTCACCTCGATCACCTCGGCGTTTGGCCCGGTGCTGGGCGGCGCGCTTGTCGCGTTTTCCTGGCGGTTGATCTTCTTTCTCAACATCCCTCTGGCGGTCATCACGCTGGTTATCCTCTTCCAGCGCACACAGGAGAGCCGCGAGTCCGACATCTCCGGCCCACTCGATTGGCCTGGCGCATTGCTGGCGACGCTTGGCCTGGGTGGGATCGTCTTTGGGTTGATCGAAGCCTCCACCTATGGACTGTTCGCGCCCATCGCGTTGGTTCCGGCAGGCGTGGGTATGGCGACGCTGATCGCCTTTGGCCTGGTGGAAACGCACAGCAAAACGCCGATGATTCCCTTCACGCTCTTCCGTTCGCCCACCTTCACGGGGGCTAACCTGCTGACGCTGCTCCTCTATGCGGCGGTGGGCGCTGTCACCTACTTTGTGCCCTTCAACCTGATCCGCGCGCAGGGCTATCCTCCCGTGGCGGCGGGAGCTGCCTTCCTCCCGTTTGTGCTGCTGATGTTCATCCTGTCAGGCTGGTCCGGTGGCCTGGTGGATCGCTTTGGCGCGAAGCTGCCCTTGATCGTTGGCCCCATCATCGCCGGGGTCGGTTTCTTGCTGTTCGCGCTGCCCACGCTGCACGCCAACTACTGGGTGACGTTCTTTCCAGCGGTGGTCGTGCTGGGATTGGGAATGGCCGTCACAGTGGCGCCCCTGACGACGGCAGTGATGGGCGCCGTCTCAGTTGACCGCGCGGGAGCAGCGTCAGGCGTGAATAACGCAGTAGCGCGCACCGCAAGCCTACTCTCCATCGCGGCGCTTGGCATCGTGATCGCAGCCGTCTTCAACCACGCGCTGGAGAGCGCCCTGGCTACGCTGCATCTCTCGCCGGCGCTCCACCATGCGCTCGACGCGCAACGCAACAAGACCATCGGCGCGCAGGTACCGCCAAACACGCCCCCTGCCCTTGCCGCACAGCTCCATCACGCCATCACCAGCGCCTTTGTCGCTGGCTTTCGGGTGGTGATGCTAGTCTGCGCAGGGCTGGCGTTTGCCTCGGCGGGAATCGCGGGCATATTGATAGAGGGCAAGCCCCGCCGCGTCGGTTGAGACCTAGCCCCCTGGTTCCCTTCCCATCGCTGGGAAAGGGATGGGAGAGTGTCAACTAATCTCATCGTCCTGTCATGAACCTCCTTCCTCACACGGGAAGGGGGAAATTGCACTGTGTCGCCAAGCGATCTGTGGGCAATGCCACACTCCTCTGCCAGAGATGATACGATGGCGGGGGATGAAACGTACAATAGATGTATGTTTCACATGGAGGAGCCGCTACCTGATGTCTGCCAGCCAACGAGTTCGCCTCTTTTCGTTTCCCCATCACCAGTTGCTTTTCGACGCCTTTCTCGAATCTGTCTATGAGGAGCGGCCCGCAACCTCTGCTCCGGCTGCGGCGGATGGCAAACGCGCCAGGAAAAATGCAAAGGAAGCGCGCACAGCGAAGCGCACAAAGCAGCAATCTGAGAACGCACAAGACGAACAATCCTACGATATTGTGCTTGATTTTCGCGCGCTGGAACTCACCGACAAGCCGCGCCTGTATGTGATTGGCTCACAGCCCTATGAACAGGTGAGCGGAGTTTATCGCCCGCTGCGGCTGCGTTTTCACCAGGCGCGTTGGCGTCGGCGCACTGGCGTTTTCACCAATTTAGCACAGTTGGGAGAAGTGCCCGCCGAACACGAGGCGCGTCGGCTGATGGGTGCGCTGCATGTGCGTGTACCCGGCGAGGGCGAGTTTTTCTTCATCCAAAACGCATCAACCGAGTACGCCGAACTCTCACTGTTTGCGGGTGGCTACTCGCTTGAAGAGCGCGCGGAGGAGCCGTATCCGGCCAGCTATCTGCGTCGCTGGTCATATGCGCCACCACCACCTGCGGGCCTCACACCCTACCGCCCCATCCTCCATCGGCGCTACGCAGGCGACGCTATCCCGATCCATCTTGGCAAGCGCGAGTATAAGCGACGGTTGTTTGTCGGCGGCCTCATCATGCAGGGAAATGAGCGTCCGGCGGTGGATCACGTCTTGAACCTCTGCGATATTCCTAATCCCTGGCTGCGGGATATTCCCTCGCCCGCCGACCGGCTTTCGTGCCAGGGCGAGATGGCGCTTGGCATGCGGCTTGATGACCTACGCGCCGAGGCGGAGTGGGTGGTGGAGCGGCTGCGCCAGGGGCATAGCGTGCTGGTGCATTGCTACGCCGGGATCAATCGCTCGTCAACGGTCTGTTGCGCTGCGCTGATCCTGCTGGAAGGCTTGACGGCGGAGCAGGCGTTGGCGCGGGTGCGTAAGTCGCGCCCCGGCGTTCACCCCGATCCCTACCACTGGTTCATCTTGCAGCGCCTCGCCGAAGAGGCGCGCGGCGAATACGCGCCGATTCCCTTCGTAGCGGCTCCCGCCAGGCAGGATCACGCCATCGCCGATCAGGTTGACCCTGCGCTGGCCTCGCTTGCGCCTGAGCCAATCGATGAGGGCGAAGAGGCAGATGGACAAAACGCGCATGATGAGCATGATGAGCATGATGAGCATGATGAGCATGATGAGCATACCCTTGTGACAGCGAACGCGGCGGGCGAGTGAGACAAGTGAGACAAGTGAGACAAGTGAGACAAGTGAGACAAGTGAGACAAGTGAGACAAGTGAGACAAGTGAGACAAGTGAGACAAGTGAGACAAGTGAGAC
>JAJPIU010000208.1 GCA_021324535.1 Pseudomonadota bacterium | reverse complement strand
TCAATCGCGATCAGCACGATCACCAGGATCTCCATCAGGTTTGAGCGTGCGGCCTGCTCCTCGTCGTGCAGCAGCGAGGCTGTCTGGTTGAGCGCCTCAAGCGTCTCGGCGACGCCCGTCCGCCAGACCTCCACACGCAAAACGTTGAGCGCCGCCGTGTAGACGCGGTTCCAGTACACGTCCTCGGTCACTTTCAGGGCGTTTTCTACGCGCCCACTGGAATCGGTGATGTCGGCGATCAGCGCATGTATCTCGAAGAGGAAGCGGCGCGTCGAGCCGAAGATAATCCAGCGGCCACGGCGACCAAGCCGCCCGATGCGTGGGGTGATGTGCGCCATTTCACGTTCCACCTCAGCGTCATACGAGCGGAAGGCTAACAGTTGCGCATTGGCGAACTCCAGCAGCAGCGTGGTGTCGTCGCGCGCGGCTTTATCCGGTTCGATGACGACGGCTGATGACCAGGTGAGCAGGATCAGATCGTCTTCATAGTAGCTGAGTGGTGTGGCAAGTGAGGCGACAGATGCGCTCAACTGGCGACGCTCGCCCAGGGCGGCGCGCAACAGTGTGGGATGGCGCGCAAGCTGTGAGGCCGGTACGCCACCCGGCGCCATGCGCTCCACCACGAAGATGATATAGTCCTCTGTGCGGATTGTCTTGTTGGGGCGGATGATTGCGTCACCAAGCGTTTTGCTCAGCAGGGACATCCCGCGCGCGAAGGCTTTCATGACGGCGGGGGGATCGGCCTGCGCCTCGCTCAGCATGGTGATGGCGTCTTCCCAGGTCATCTCTTCTTTCAGCACCACCACCAGTCGCAACGCCAGGATTCCCAGGTCATAGATGCGCCCGTAGAGCGACCCGATGAGAGTTTGTCCGCATAGCTCGAACTCCACCTCTCCCAGGCTGGTTTCCAGGGGTAGTTGGGCGATGTCAATGCTGGCGCCGCGTGTGACGACCGGGCGCACGCGTTCGGTGGGGGTAGCGAGCGTGGCGCGCGCGCGGTCGAGGTCTATGCTATCGCTGACATCGTAGAGTTGATAGAGGTGAATGGCAGCATGCTCGATGGCAGGCGGCTCAGTGACAACTTGTGGCGTTGTTTGCTGTATGGGCTGCGCTTGAGATTGTGCTGGCAGTGATGGTGTCTGCTGCTCTGCCACCGGTTGCGTTGGTTGCATCATGGGCTGTGACGTTGGCTGTCGAACATGCTGTATCTGCCGTGACTGCTGGTGTGTCGTCTGCGCATGTGCGCCGGTTTTCTTGCTTTGTGTCGTCGCCATGCTGTATACTTTCGTTCTCCTGGCTATTGCTGACCCCATGATCTAAGTTTACCACACGCTTGAATTTTCTTTTCTATTCACCGCCGCCATCGAAGGAGTGATACGCTATATGATACGCGGCATGTTCCGCATGATGAGCAGGCGCCATTTATCACCTATTATCACCTATCTCAACGAGATCGAAAATCTGCGGCTCAAACGCATTTTAGATGTCGCGCTCTCGCTGGCGGCGCTTGTGGTGTTGTCGCCTGTTTTGCTGCTGGCGCTACTTGTCCCACTAGACTCCCCATGGTCAATCTTCTACGCGTATCGGCGTGTCGGCAAGGATAGGAGGCCGTTTACGTTCTATAAGCTGTGCACGATGCGCCTGCTTGCGGCCTATGCGCCAAACGACTTGCCAACAGATGCGGCGCGCCTGACACGCCTGGGCCGCTGGCTGCGCAGATACTACCTGGATGAAGTTCCGTAACTGCTCAATGTGCTGAAGGGCGAGATGAGCCTAATTGGTCCGCGTCCACGGCTGGTGGGCGCATTGGCGGCGAGCGATCCGCTCTGGCGGCAGGCGTTGACTGTGACACCGGGCATCTCAGGATTGGAGCAGGTGACGCTTGGGCATTCGCCGACCAGGGATGCGCAGGCGCTGAGGCTTGATCTGCGCTATGTGCGCCAGCGTTCCCTCGCGCTCGACCTGCGGCTGCTCTGGCGCACGCTGCGTATCAGTCTCTCGGCGAATGGGTATTCTCCACGCGAATGACAACGTGACAGCGTTCAATCTGTAGAGTATATTGTTTACAACGTGGTATTTTCTGCCATCAGTGACGAGATGCTCTCGCTGCTGGCAGGCCAGTTGTGAACAGGAAGCAGGCCATCGCCATGGACAAGCCGGAAGTTGGAACACGCGAATATTGTCTCATCTTTGCGGAACTTATCAACGCGGCGCGGCGTCGAGGAACTGTCACCTATCAGGAGCAAGAACCGGTGAAGTGAGGGAAGAACGCTATGGGTTCAATAGCGCATGGGCGAGGCACGCAGCGTTTCCACCTGTTTTCTGTGGCTTTCGCGCTTCTGTTGGCTTTGGCGCTGGCCCTTGCGGCGTGCGGCGGGGCTGGCGCCGAGCAGCCCTACAAAGCGCCCGCCCGCTGGCAAGACATCACGCCGCCCACTAGCGATCCCATTGCCAGCTATGCGGTCAGCCCGGATGTGCCTGGCCTGATTGTCGCGTGTATGGGGAATAGGGAGGGCAACGCAACTGACAGCCCAATGGGTGTAGGAACAATATGGCGATCTCGTGATGGGGGCGCGCATTGGCAACGCCTAAGTGTATCGGGCTACACCGCAGGTTGCGAGGTGGATTTTCCAGCGGGCGGCCACGGCGCGCTGATCGCGTACAATCTCGATGGCAG
Source organism: Pseudomonadota bacterium (assembly GCA_021324535.1). Lineage (GTDB taxonomy): Bacteria > Chloroflexota > Ktedonobacteria > Ktedonobacterales > JADMIN01 > JAJPIU01. Next base: position 20,331 of record JAJPIU010000208.1, on the reverse strand, counting down.
CCAGTTTATCCAGGTGAGCCACGATGCGGGCGATACCTGGAAGACGATTATCTCCTCAAACGGCGCTGATCTTCACGAGCAGTATACGTTTATCACAAGTGGCGTCTATCGCGATGGATTGCTCTACACCATTCGGGCGAGGAATGTGTCTGATGAGAATGATTGGGTGTTCTCTGTTTCCCGCGACGACGGTGGTAGCTGGGTAACAGTAGAAGCCACAACTGATCCGCTTCTCAAGGCAGGCTATGCTCCTCTTGCCCTGGCCGCAGATTACTCAACACCTATTGGTTGGTTCCGGTTGTTGGGGAAGGTACTCTCTGCGACAAGTTATAGCCAGACTGTCCTGGAGCATTCGATAGATGGAGGGCTAACCTGGATGCAGGTGAGCAAGTTCGGCGAGCAGGGCGGCTATTCCGGCATTGGAGGCTTTGGATCTGGTTCGGCGACACTCGTCACTGAGCCGGGCCATCCATTGCGGCTATGTGCGGTAGTTTCTCCTATTGAGTACAATCAGAACGCAGCCGCCGCGAGAACTGCCAGACGTAGCGGCGCCGCAAAAATCGCGTTTCTTGGGCCACCTGCTCCCATTCCGCATGATGTGGAGTTTGCAACCAGTAGCGATGATGGCCTCACCTGGAACGCCGCTATCATTGTCAAGCACCGGAACGACTACGGCGATGCAGTCTATCCTGGCGTCGCGATGGATCCGGCGGGCGCGTGCTATCTGGCCGACAGTTCAGTCCAATTTGGCGATACCGCACAGGATGTGACCACCATCTGGCGAGTACCGCCGTCGGCTGGCGCTTCCCCTACCGCCATCATGCGGATCACCGGGCAGGAGGTGAGTATGTTTGCCATTGGGTTGGATAGTGTGAGCCGCGCGCCACGTTTCGTCGTCGCCGCATACACCTACAATGGGCCGACCGTGATCGTCTGCAATGGCAATAGCTGTCCGCCGGAGCCGCCAATCCCCCAGACACACCTCATCCGGCAGGCGGCGCCATAGAGAGCTAAAGGGGTTTCCGCATCAACGCAGCAGGGCCACTCTGGAGAGCGGCGGTACATGGCTCGAGTGGTAGTAGGCGTTCACGCGCCCGCGCTGGCTATGCCTGGGCAGCCAGCCCCTTTCATGCGCTATAGTCTGTATGGTTCAACACAACAACACAACTAGCACAAGCTCACCATTACCATACAGGAGGCAGAGTGTGGCGAACACCATTGGCGATGCGACCGTCATCGAAGACATCTATGCGCGCGAAGTGCTCGATTCGCGTGGGAATCCCACTCTTGAGGTGATTGTGACGCTGATGGGTGGCGCACGTGGCAGTGCGATGGTTCCCTCCGGCGCCTCAACCGGCGCGCACGAGGCCGTGGAGCTACGCGATGGCGACGCCAAACGCTACGGTGGCAAAGGTGTCCTGACAGCGGCGCGCAATGTCAACGAGGAGATACAGGATGCGCTGACCGGGCTTGATGCGCTCGACCAGAACGCGCTGGATGAGCAGTTGATCGCGTTGGATGGCACGCCAAACAAAGGACGCCTGGGGGCAAACGCTCTCCTGGGCGTTTCGCTGGCGCTGGCGCGCGCGGCGAGCGAGGCGCTTGAACTGCCGCTGTATCGCTACCTGGGTGGCCCCAGCGCGCGCACGTTGCCCGTCCCGATGATGAACATCCTCAACGGCGGTAAGCACGCCGAGAACTCCACTGACCTGCAAGAGTTTATGATTCTGCCGGTGGGCGCTCCCTCGTTTCGCGAGGCGGTACGCTGGTGCGCTGAGACCTATCATGCGCTGAAGAGGGTGCTGCACGACCGCAAACTCAATACAAATGTTGGCGATGAGGGCGGCTTTGCGCCGTCGCTTGGCTCGAACCGAGACGCGCTTGAGGTTCTGGTTTCGGCAATCGAGGCAGCGGGCTACACGCCGGGGGAGCAGATCGCGCTGGGGATTGACGCCGCCTCTAGCGAGTTTTATGACAACGGCAAGTATGTTCTGGCGCGCGAGGGGCGCACGCTCAGCGCAAGTGAGATGATCGATCTCTATGAGCAATGGGTAGGCGCGTATCCTATCATCTCGCTGGAAGACCCGCTGTTTGAGGATGATTGGCAGGGCTGGGCGGAGATCACGCGGCGGCTGGGCGGGCGCATCCAGCTTGTGGGTGACGATCTGTTTGTCACGAATACTGAACGGCTGAGCCGTGGCATTCGCGAAGGTGTCGCCAACTCGATCCTCATCAAGCTCAATCAGATTGGCACGCTGACCGAGACGCTTGCCGCTGTGGAGATGGCCAAACGCGCCCGCTATAGCGCGGTGATCTCGCATCGTTCAGGCGAGACGGAAGATACCACCATCGCCGATCTTGTGGTGGCGACCAACGCCGGGCAGATCAAGGCAGGCGCTCCTGCGCGCTCGGATCGTGTGGCGAAGTACAACCGTTTGATGGCGATTGAAGAGGAGCTTGGCGAGGCGGCGCGCTACGACGGCTATCGCGCGTTTTATAATGTGCCTGCGCTGGCCGCGCGCGCGAAGTAATCGGCCGGCCGGCTCAAGCCGCGCCTAGGGGCCGACGGCCACAATGGCCGCCTGCGCGGCCTGATTCCCCTTCCTGCCCAAGCAGGGGAGGGGAAGATAAGAAACAGAACTTATTTCCTGTTCAGGAGACGTATCCATCATGAGCGAACCATCCCAGACGCCCTCTGAAACACCGCAGACGCCACAGACGCCCGAACCTAAACTGACTGATACGGACGCGACGATTCCGCCCGCCCAGGCAGCCACGAATCTGCGACCTGCCACGGAAACGCGGGCGCGGCAGCCGTCTTCGGGCGCGCAACGGGGAGCAGTGCGCAGCATCCACTATACCCTGAGCTATCTTGCCCAGAATGTGGAGCGTGGGCCACAGGGAGCCATCGTCTTACTGCACGATCTGCCGGGCGGCGCGTTCGTGTGGAAGGGTGTTTTGCCGCAGCTTGCGGCGACCGGACGAGCTGTCTATGCCTTCGATCTGCTTGGCTACGGCCAGTCGGATCATCCCTGGCCTTCGGATACCACTAACTGGGGCCAGGCGGATTGTCTGCTCTATGCCTTCCAGGCGATGGGCCTACGTGATATTGTGCTGGTGGGCCTTGGTGTGGGCGGGAGTACGGCGCAAACGCTGGCGACACGTCTCTTCCAGGGGGGCGTGGCGAAGCTGGCGCTGCTCAACACCTATGCCTACGAGCACGCCTTTGCGCCCAACTGGCCGCTGCCCGACATGCAAAAGCACCGAGACCCTGAACTTGCCCATACCATCAGTGTCGAGCAACTCCAACAGGAGCTACGCCAGGCGCTTCCGTTGGGGTCTGCGAAGGGGTTGAGCAGCGCGCAGGTGGACACCTACGCCGATGAGTGGAACAGCACTGTCGGGAAGTTCATGCTGATGCAGCATGTGCGCGCGATGAATCCACTCTATATCAACTCGGTCGCATCGGATGTGATCAAGTTGCGTATTCCCGTCAGGATCATCTGGGGCGAACGCGACGAGGTGACACCCCTTGCGTTGGGTGAACGGCTCTCGCGCGAGGCGGGAACCGCGCGGCTGGAGGTGATCAAGGGCGCGGGGCATATGCTGCTCGATGATGCGCCGGATCAGGTGGCGCGGCTGCTGGCCGACTTCGTGCGTGAATAACTACAGGCAGATTAGGGACGAGTCCGTCTACGCAGCCCGCTAGTCGGCTTTGCGAAAACGCCGCCAGAACAAACGTCCTACCGACTCTGGTTTCTCGCGATGCCGAGATAGTATTTCAATAGACGTTTGTTCTAATGTGACTGAGAGAGATCGCATGAAGTATCTTCTTACGTCGGGTGGTATCAGCAACGGGAGCATCCGCAACGCGCTGGAAAAGCTCCTGGGCAAACCGATTGCCGAGTCGAGCGCCCTGTTCATTCCTACTGCGATGTACGCCAATCCCAATGGGGTCTCCATGGCTGCCAGGGTGATTCGTGGAGAGGTGGGCAATCCCTTTTGCGAAGTGGGGTGGAAGTCGTTGGGCTTGCTGGAGCTCACCGCGCTGCCCAGTATCCCAGCAGACAATTGGGTTCCGCTGGTTCAGGAGACCGATGCTTTGCTGGTGGGAGGCGGCGATCCCTTGTACCTGTGCTATTGGATACGGCAATCGGGACTGGCAGACCTTTTGCCGTCGTTACGCTCTGAGGCTGTCTACGTGGGACTGAGCGCCGGAAGCATGATAATGGCTCCCAACATCAGGGAGGACTTCGTCCACTGGAGGCCGCCCACTGGGGGCGATAGCACGCTGGGAGTGGTGGATTTTGCTATATTTCCGCATCTGGATCATCCCTCCCTGCCGGAAAATACCATGGCCGACGCAGAAAAATGGGCCGCCGGTATGCAAACGTCGGCGTACGCGATTGACGATGAGACGGCCATACAAGTGGTTGACGGAGCGGTCGAGGTTGTCTCTGAGGGGCATTGGAAGTTGTTTGCCCCTAACCAGTGATCGGCCAGGATAAGCTACCCAATCACTGGCGCGAGATAGGCTAGCAGCAGCCGTTTCATCTCGGCGATCACCCGTGGGCGTCTGCTTGGCGGCGTCGCCTGCAATAATGGCAAAAGGCCGCGCACGGTGTCAACGCAGACCTGCGCATAGAGCAGGCGATCGGCTTCGGCAAGACTGGGCGCCCGTAACGCAAGCAAGCCGTCAATCCGCAGGACGACCTCCTGGCGCAGTTCATAGGCTGCGTTTGCCACCTCGTCTTTGGTGTGACCAGGGTGGCGCGCCGAGATGAACAGCGGGCGAAAGCTGGTATGTTCGCCAAGGAAGCTTCCCAGCGCGCCAAGAATGCAATCGAGGAAGTCGGCAAGGGGGAGTTCGGTTGTCTCTGGCGTCAGTGTTTGATCAAGCGTATCGCGCAGTTCTGCGAGGTAGCGCCCGGCCAACGCCGTGAGCAGCGCCTCTTTATTGGGGAAGAACTGGTAGAGCGAGCCTATCGAGGTGTTGGCCTGCGCGGCGATGGCGTTCGTGGTGGCGGCGTCGTAGCCAACCGCTGCGAAGACACACTCAGCCGCATCGAGCAGGCGCGCGATGCGCTGCTGTCCGCGAGCCTGTTGGGGCAGTTTGCGATAGGGTGTCTCCTGTGCCATAGGGATGTCTTCTCTGAGAGAGTCTGTATTTGATGTACAGGTTTCGGGTAAACGCGCCGAAGAGCAGCGTGGTCTTGCTAGCAGCATAGCCAACGCTGCCTCATCGGTATTGTAGCAAAATGTCACGAACGCAGCCCACCCTCAAAGCTGCGCCTGTGACATTTCTTATAGCCATAAACTATAAACTATTACGCGCTGCCTCCGATTGGAAAGCATTTGGAAAGCATGTGGCGCTTGACACTCCTCACGGCTAAAGCCAGGGAAATTCCTGCTTCAATGAGCTGTGCCAACGCGGGAAGAGTCCGTTGTTGGTCTTACCCGCTCTCCATAAAAGTATGATCGAGCAACCTTGCTGCGTGACAGTCAGGAGGAGCATGCAAAACTCGAGGCGTTGTTGGCGACGCTATCAGAGGACGAGTTGACTCGTGTCGGGCTATCGGGAGATGCTCCATCTCATCGAGAACGGGCCAGATGCGGAGGTCGCCAGGCGCAACGAGTGGATTTATGGGAACGCCGCAGGACATTACGCCGAACACCTGGCGATGATCGAGCGGTGGGTGAAGGAGCAAGCCGACAAGACAGACTAGCGACGCCACAACAAAAGGGAGAGGCCGTATGCTCAGTCTCTCCCATCGGAAACGTCTGGCGACTAACGTCCCTTGAATGTTGGCGTGCGCTTCTCAACGTAGGCGGCGATCCCCTCTTTCGCGTCGTCGCTCTGGAAGCAGAGTTGCTGCAACTCGCGTTCGAGGGCAAGCGCCTCGGAAAACGAAATCTCTGATCCCGACTGCACCGACCGCTTCAGGCGGCCAACCGCTTTGGAGGCCTTGCTGGGCGGCGTGAAGCTGCGCGCGTAGGCCAGCACCTTGTCCCAGTAGCCGTCGGAGTCGTAGATGTAGTTGATCAGCCCAAGCTCCAGCGCCTCCTCGAAGTCCATCAGGCGCGCCTCCGCCATCAGCTCGATGGCTTTGTTCTTGGGCAGGGCGCGCGCCATGCGCTGTGTGCCACCGGTGCCGGGGAGCACGCCGAGATTGAGTTCTGGCAGGCCGATCTTGCCAGCGCCACGCCGGGCGATGCGGATGTCGCACGCCAGCGCGATCTCAAGTCCTCCGCCGACGGTATGCCCATTGAGCGCGGCGATCACCAGTTTGGGGGTTTGTTCGAGGCGCGTGAGCGTCTCGTTGGCGTGGAGGCAGAAATAATACTTGAAGGTGGGGGTCACGCTGTTAAGCATGCTGATCTCCGCGCCCGCCGAGAAAAACTTCTCGCCGGCGCCGCGCAGCAGCAACACATGCGCGTCTTCATCGAAGCGCGCCTTCAGGATGGCTGCGTCAAGCTGGCTCATCATCTCATAGCTATAGGTGTTGGCGGGCGGGTTGGTCAGCTCGATGATGGCGACGCCATCTTCGACGCTATAGTTCACTAACGTTTTTTCTGTAGCTGCTGTGGCCATAAGGTTCCCTTTCACTGCCTGTTCGAGTCCGATAGGCGCGCTACGCGCAGGCTCGTAACTGGCTGGATGTCGTCGTTGCCGCTGTATCCAAACTATACCATACACAAGCACAGGGAAGGCGAAGGAGATCGCCTATTTGCCACAAATTTGCATCTTAGTTTTGCGTCGGTGGCATGGGCAGGCGCAGGTGGAAGGTTGATCCCTTGCCTGCGATGCCCTGGCTCTCCACCCAGATGCTTCCGCCCATCGCCTCGGCAAGCTGGCGACAGATAAAGAGGCCCAGGCCGTTGCCAATGACAGGCGAGGCGATGTCGCGCGGAAGGCGCATGAATCGCTGGAAGAGCAGCGGGATTTGATCGGGAGGAATACCCTCACCCTGATCGCGCACGGTGATCTCGACCATCTGCGGGCGGTTGAGCTGGCGACTTCTGCCAAAGAGCGCGGAGGATTTCGGCGCTTCTGCTGGCCGGATCGGGTAGGCTTCCACGGTGACGGGCGAGCCAGCCGGTGAATATTTCACAGCGTTTGAGAGCAGGTTGGTCATGATCTGCTGGAGGCGAATGCGGTCGCCCCAGAACATGAGATCATCCGGGATGGAGAGATGCAGTTCCCGCTGAACGAACGAGCCTTCGAGCGGATCGAGCAGTTCGGCGGATTCCGCTATCACCGTGCGCACGTTTACCGCCTCAGGGGTGAACTCGCTGGCGTTCTGTTCGAGCCGACCTGTGTCAAGGATGCTTTTGAGCATAGCCACCACGCGATCCCCCACCTGGCTGGCGCGATCCAGAAACGCGCGTTGACGCTCAGGCGAGAGCGCAGTCTGTTGTGAGCGCAGCACTTTGACATAGCCATTGAGCGCCATCACAGGGTTGCGTAGCTCGTGGTTGACGCTGCGAATGAACTGGTCTTTGATCTCATCGAGTTGTTTGGCGCGCTCATAGGCGATGCGCACGTCGCCAAGTTCACGCAGGGTTGCGCTCAGCGCGCGGCGCAAGGCGATCAGCAGGATGGCGAAGCACCATTCCATCAGCACACAGAAAAAGACGATGAGGATGGCCTCACGCTGCACGATACCCGCGATGCCCGCTTCGCGCGGGGCCAGCAGTGTGTAGGTGATGGTCAGCGCGTTGACCCAGAGCGTGGCGAGGAGAATAAACGGCGCGGTGGCGAGCAGACCCACCAGCACGATCACCAGTGGGAGGAATATGTAGCCTGCCAAACCAAACGGGCCAACGCCCTGGGAGAACTCCCAGGTGGTGGCGGCGACGGTTGTGGCGATGAGCAGCGCGGTGGCGCAGGCAGTGGTGGCGCGGCGGGCCTGGCCTTTGCGCGCGGCGTAGGTACTGTAGCCGTAGAGCGAGATGACGACCACGAGGCTGCCCATGCTGAGGTAGGCCATTTGTGGGGGCAGGGCGACGCTGACCTCTGTGGTGGCGCCATGCGCTGATACAACGAGGAAGGCCAGGAGGCCGACAAGCGACATAAACGTGGTGAGGCCGAAGAACGGAGCGATGACGCTGACGAGCCGCAAGCGCCAGATGTTGTCGTAGGAGCGATACACCTGCTGCTCGCTCTCGGAAAGAGAAAAGGTAGGAGAAACCGTGGGTGATGTCATTGCTTGCCCTCGCCTTCCTGCGCGCGTTCACGCTCGGTGGTTGCTCGCGACCCGTCTTCCAGGCAATCGGTGTCGTCGGGGCTATTGGCCAGGTCACGCAGGCGATGGAGCCGCTCTGAGTCGCTAAGCGCAAGGGCTTGTTCAATCGCCACAACCAATGTCTCCGGCTCGACGGGTTTGACAAGGTATCGATCAACCCCGGCGGCCATCCCGATAAAATGATCGTCAGGGCTGCCCATCGCCGTCATCATGATAATAGGCGTGTTCAGTGTGGAGGGATCGCCGCGCAGCGCCCGCACGAACTGAGCGCCATCGAGTTCGGGCATTTTCATATCAACGATCACGCACTGTGGGTGATGCTCAGCATAGGCCACCAACCCCTCAACGCCGTTTCGCGCGGTGACGATGCGATAGGGCGTCATCACGCTGAGCATATCCACCAGAAATGGGAGCAAATTGAGATCGTCGTCAATGACGAGCACTGTGGGCGTGGCGGCTGTTTCCTCCACAGAGATCACCACCTTTCATGTTTGCGGATTGTCCACAAGTGTACATCACCCCGTCGCTTTTGTACACTGTCATCTTCATCAATGTGTCTATAGTGTATGATGGCATTGGTATCATAGTAGAGCGGCGTTGGAACCCTGGCGCTCGGTTGCGCGTCATAGGCATAACGAGAGTCGTCGTTTCAGGTATCACCATCCACCGCTTCCAGGGAGCGCGACACAATGGAAGACCAATCATCTGTACAATTGCTTGCTTCATCACCTGATCTGGCGTCCCGCCAATCGTTCTGGCGTCGGCTGCGTTCGCCGTTTGGCGCGCTTCTTTCTGTCTCAGTGATGACGGCGCTTGTGGCGGCGCTTGTCGCAGGGATTCTGGTGTTTGCTTCTTTGCGCAGGCCAAGTGGTGTGGCTCTTAGTGCGCAGCCAGCGCCACCTGCGCCGCCGCACTGGCGCATCTATCACGCGCCCGACAATGCCTTCAGTGTTGCTGTACCCGATTCGTGGACAGCACAGATTGAACATGATACAGCGACGATGGGAGATCGCACAGGCAGTGATACCGTCACAGAGACATTTATCTCTTTGAGTGGGCGAAATACTATCAGTGTGAGCATCTATATGTCGCCTATCCATGACGCATTCGAGCATCATTGGTACTGTGGGGCAGACACAATCCAGCAGACGAACACGATGGTGGCGGGGCTGCCAGCTATGTATGATCCTGCCTTTGGTTGGCTACTCGATACCAGCGCCGCGCACTTCCAGATCAATTATGAGTATCCGGGGTATACAGGCGATGTCATGATGACCAGCGCGCCGACGCCCATCCCGACCGCCGAATATGCTGAGGGGCAGCGTGAGATCAACGCCATCATTGCCTCGTTTCGGCCCAATCCAGACGCGCCATTGAAGTGCTAACCGCCCGCTGCGTTCCCTGGCAGACGCCTCCCTCCTGTGCTACAACTTATAAAGTCTTGGATTGGCAGACCACACTCAACTCAGCACAACACACCAACGGCACAGGAGGGATGGCATGGCGCGAGCACAGCGGGCACAGAAAGCACAGCGGAAAGAGACGGATCAGGAAGCGCAAGCGTCTACATCGCCGGAACAGCAAGAGACACAGATCGCCACTGGCACTGGCACGGGGCTACGTCTGTTCAATACGCTGACGCGCCAGGTGGAGGAGATTGTTTCGCTGGAACCTGGGCGCATCCGCATGTATAGCTGTGGGCCAACGGTCTATCGCTTCATCCACATCGGTAACCTGCGCACCTTCACAATGGCCGACTGGATACGCCGCACGCTGACCTATCTTGGGCTGGATGTCAAGCATATCAAAAACATCACCGATGTCGGACATATGCGCCAGGAGGTTCTCGACCGGGGCGAGGACAAAATGCTCTCGCAGGCGCGCAAAGAGGGCAAGACCCCTTGGGAGATCGCGGCGTTTTATACCGAGGCGTTTCACAACGATGAGAGCGAGCTAAACATCCTGCCTGCGCACGTCTTCCCCCGCGCCACCGATCACATCGCCGAGATGATCGAGATGACCGAGCGACTGCTGGAACGCGGCTACGCCTATGAGGTCGCTGGCAACGTCTTCTTTGCGGTGAAGACGTTCCCCGGCTATGGGCGCCTCAGCGGCAATCTGCTGGAATATCTTGGTGAGGGCCAGCATATCATCAACGAAAACGATCCCTACAAGCGCGCGCCCGAAGACTTTCCGCTGTGGAAAGCCGCCGAACCGGGGAGACTGATGGCGTGGGAGAGTCCGTGGGGACTCGGCTTCCCCGGCTGGCATATCGAGTGTAGCGCAATGAGTAAGAAATATCTCGGCCCCCAGTTCGATATACACACCGGCGGCGTGGACAACATCTTCCCACATCATGAGGACGAGCGCGCCCAGAGCGAGGCAGCCAGCGGCGAACAGTTTGTGCGTTACTGGGTACATGGGCAACACCTGCTGGCGGACGGGTTGAAGATGGCGAAGTCTACCGGCAACGCCTATACGCTCGCCGATGTGAAGGCGCGTGGCTTCGAACCGTTGGCGTTGCGCTATTTCTTCACCACGGCGCTCTATCGCAGCCGCATCAATTTTACCTTTCGCGCCTTGCGCGCCGCCCAGACCTCCCTTGAACGCCTACGCGAAGCGGCGTATCGGCTGCATCTTGCCGCGAAGGGGTGCGAAAGCAACATCCCCATCACCGAACTACGTGAACATCCTGCCCATACAGCCTTCCTGGCGGCTGTGACGAACGATCTGAATATGCCGCGCGCGATGGCGGTCGTTTGGGGTATGCTGCGCGACGAACGCATCAAGCCAGAACGACGATTGGCGCTGCTGTATGCTTTTGATGAAATCATCGGGTTGAACCTCCGGCAGGATGTGGCCGCTCGCGCTGAGCGACGCGCCGCCAACCGCTTCCCACTGGAACCGGCGGTGAATGGGAAGGCGCGAGCTCTTGTGGTTGATGCGATGCCATTTCTGGAAACACAGCCAGCCGAGCGAGAGCGCATCATCACCCTGGTGAGCGAGCGCCAGCGCCTGCGCGCCAAGCATGACTATGCCGCAGCCGACGCCATACGGGCGCAGTTGGCCGAGGCAGGATACGAGGCGCGCGATATGCCTGAGGGGCTGCTCCTGGTAGCGCGGCAGGAGGAAGAGGCGCTGATTAGCTCATCGAGCGATGCGCCATCGCGGTTGGGTGAGTCTGACGCCTACGCCTTCTCGGTGAATCTGCTGGCGCACAACAATTATGATGATCTGCGGCGCTGTATCGAGAGTGTCGCGCGCCATGCGAAGGGGCGAAGCATCGAGTTTGTCATCGTGGAGAATGGCTCGACCGACGAGACGCTCGGCTATCTGCGACGTATTCATCAGGCGGGGAATGTGGACGGTATTCCGGCGCAGGTGATCTTCGCCGATCACGATATGGGCTTCGCCGCCGGACGCAACACGACGTTTCGCAGCAGCCTGGGGCATATCATCGTACAGATCGATACGAGCATCGAACTCAATGGCGACATCTGGACGCCCATCGAACGGCTGCTAGCCGAGCCGACGATTGGGCTGGTTGGCCCCTATGGGTTGGTGACGAGTGACCTCAAAGAGTTCACAGAGAGCGACGGCCCAGATGTTGACGCCATCGAGGGCTACCTGATGGCCTTCCGGCGGGAGACCTTGCGCGAGGTTGGCCCGGCCGATGAGAAGTTCCGCTTCTACCGGCTGATGGATATTGACTATAGCTTCGAGTTCAAGAAGGCTGGCTATCGTGTGGTGGCCAGTAGCGTGATCGCAGAGCGATTGATCAAGCATCCTCACCGCGAGTGGTATAGCCTGACGGAAGAGGAGCAAGCCGCCAAGAGCAAGAAGAACTACGACATCTTCCGCGCGCGCCGACACCATGCGCAAAGCCTGCTGGTGGCAAACTATGTCAAAGGGCAGGCCGCGCCGTGGGGGCACGATCACGAGGTCGCGCCGGACGAGGTAGACCCGCGCTTTGACCATGCGCCCGTTTCGCCGACGCATGAGCATAGCCACGAGCACAAGCATTGGCCCGATCACTCGCATACCCACACGCATACACATACCTCGGCGCCGCGTTGGTACGGCGATGAACGTGTGGTGAGCTACGCCGCCTCGCGCGATGACATGACCGATGGTTCGGCGGTGGCCGGGGCTGAGGGGCTGCCTGAGGCAAAGGCGCGTCGGCAGATGAAGACAGCTGGCGACTCAAGTCGCGCCTAAGGGCCAAGCGGCCACGAAGCCCGCCTGTACGGGCTAGTTACACGTCATGTCCATAGCTAGCGAAGAGTAGGAGCATGTATTTGGCAGGTGAGCAACCACACCAAACGCCGGGCGCGATTGCGCTTGTGGGTTCCGGCGAATACACCGAGGCGATGAACGAAACTGACGCCTATCTACTCCAAACGTTGGGCGGGCCAGCCGCCGCCCGTGTGGCGCTCTTGCCGACCGCCAGCGGGCTTGAGCCTGAGAGTCCTGCGCGCTGGAATGCGATGGGTCAGCGTCACTTCGCCGCTCTTGGCGTGCAAGACATCCGCCCGACAATGGTGCTCAATGCGGCCGACGCCGCCGATCCCGCTGTGATTGAGCCGCTGCATGGCGCGAACTTTTTCTACTTTTCAGGCGGCAACCCACAGCACACCATCGAGACGTTGCGAGGCTCGCCTGCCTGGGAGATTATTCGCGCGGCGTATGAGCAGGGCGCAGTGATGGCAGGCTGTAGCGCGGGGGCGATGGCGATGGCGGGGCAGACGCTCGGCGTCAACTTTCGGTTGATTGGCGATAAAATCACCTGGAAGGATGCGCTTGGCATCGCTCCGCAAACGATTGTCTTTCCCCATTTCGACCGCATGCCCGGTTTCATTGGCGCGCCCATCGTGCGCAAAATCCTGGGGGCGATTCCGCCCGGTAAAGTGGCGCTTGGCATAGATGAAGATACCGCGCTTGTGCGTCTGGAGTTGCTGGATGCGCAGAGTGGACGGGCGCGCTGGCGGGTGATGGGCCGCCAGACTGTCTCGCTCTTCGAGGGGGTAGAGCCTGCGCGTGTGCTGAGAGCTGGCGACGAGGTAACATTCTAGTAGATAGCATTGAGAAGGAACCGCTATGAAGACATTGCTAGCGGATGCGCTGAAGCGGCTGGCGTTGCGCTTCTGGCGGCGTGTTCCCCCGCGCTGGCGGGCGCGTGTCGTCCGAATGATTGCGCCAAAGGTGACGGTGGGCGTCTGCGGCGTCATCCTCGATGAGCAGGGGCGTATTCTGCTGGCGCGCCACACCTATCATCGCCGCTATCCCTGGGGGCCACCAGGGGGATTGATCCATCGGCGAGAAGCCCCAGCGGCGGCGTTGGCGCGCGAGCTACGTGAGGAGTGTGGGGTGGAGGCGACGGTCGGCCCATTGTTGCATGCCGGTCTGGCGGCTCCCGCGCAGCATCTCACGCTGTCGTATCTGGTTACGCTGGCAGGCGAGCCGCGCCCCGATGGCGTGGAGATCTCCGAGTTCGCCTATTTCACGCCGGAGGAGACGCTGCGCCGGGTTGGCCGCTCGGCGCTGCCCTGGCTGGCGCGGCTGGCTGAGATGAAGAAGATACCTGGCGCGACGCCATTGCCTGAAAAAAGATAGGAGCGAGCTTTCATGCGTATCCTCGTGATTGGCGCCGGAGTAATTGGGTTGACCAGCGCCCTGCGGCTTCAACAGGCGGGGCACACCGTCGAGATCGCGGCGCGCGACCTGCCGGAGGCGACCACATCGAGCGTGGCAGGAGCCGTCTGGGAGCCTTACGCCGTGGAGCCGATGGATAAGGCGACGGCCTGGGGTCAGGCTGCGTTTGATATGTTCAAGGAGTTGTCTGAGGACTCCTGGTATACCGGAGTGGTGATGCGCGATGTCTGGCAGGAAAACCCCGGTAATGCTCCCGCGCCGGAGTGGGCGGCTGCGCTTGTCGATTTCAAGTTGCGCGACGGCTACTATACCTTTACCGCGCCAGTCATCGAGACGCCAATCCTGTTGCGCTATCTGCAAGGGCAGTTTGAGGAGCACGGCGGGCAGATCACGCGCAACACGTTTGCCTCGCTCGATGACGCCTTCGCCTATTGGGAGATGACATTTGGCGCAACAGGCAGCGCCGATGAGCCGTGTGTGGTGGTGAACTGCACAGGGCTTGGCTCGCGAGAACTCGTTGAGGATAACGCGATGTATGCAGGGAAAGGGCAGATCGTGCGCGTCGTCGATCCAACTTTCGCGTTTGCCCTGATGGGTGCGAACGGCCCAGGAGAGAACCCGACGTATATCATTCCGCGCCTGACCAATATTGTGTTGGGCGGCATCTTCGACGCCGAAAGCGAGGATCTGACCCCCGATCCCAACATCCGCACAGATATTTTGCACCGTTGCGCGCATCTTGCTCTTTTCAAGGATCAGCGGTTCGCGATGAGCCTTGCGCGTTTGGCGGGTGATGACTTTGCCGCCAGCTTCGCCGAACGGGTTGATCCGCAGTATCGCGAGACGCCCGCCGCCACCCTGGCCGACAACCCGGACGCCTGTGGGTTGCGTCCCTGCCGGAGCGAGGTGCGCCTGGAGCGCGTGGAGCTTGCGCCGGGGCGGGTGGTCGTCCACAACTACGGACACGGCGGCGGCGGCGTGACGCTTTCGTGGGGTTGCGCCGACGAGGTGGTGAGGTTGTTAGGATAGCCCTACCGGTAGCTTGCCAATCTTCTTCTCGCCCGGCTCAGCGCCGGATCGTACAGGGTCGTTTCCAGCCGCTGCGTCTCGTCAAGCAGAGCGTCTGTCAGTTCAGCGAAGTAGAGATTGGCGTGGCGCAGGTTTGCGCCGCGCAGGTCGGCTCTCGTCAGATCAGCTCCGACTAACAGTGCGCCGGAAAGATCGGCTCCGCGCAGGTTCGCTCCGCGCAGCATGGCTCGCCTGAGATCGGCTCCGGCCAGATTAGCGCCCGCCAGTTGCGCCTCCGAAAGCTGTGCCCCCCAGAGGTTGGCGTCATGCAGGTCGAGCGCGCCAAACGTGCGTTCGCCGCGCTCATAGCGCGCACGTAGCTCGGCCACTCGCTCCTCAACAGGCGCCTCGGCTGTCGCATCGAAGTAGGAAAACGTGCTTGTCTGTTGTGTGTTCATAATGATGGATAACTCCTGTGTGATAGCGCCGACGGGTAGACTTGCTGACAATGCCTGGCAAGCGATAACCCCACTGTGCGCAAAAAAAGCCCGCCAGACTGATCGATCAGTCGGCAGGCTACGTTGTCTTGCGTCTGCGTTCGTTTCATCCAGGCATATCACCCAGACGCTCAAGCCAGCGCTGGCATGTGTGAACGCATCACTACTAGTATACCACGAGGCGCCCGTCTCGTCAAAACGCTTCTCCGCTTGCTACCAGCGCACGGCCACATTGAATGACGTGGCGCATGTGGGCTGATTGGGTTGCGCCAGTATGGTCGTCAGCCGCCAATCGCCTGCCATGCCGAAGGCTACCGGCGCGCTGTAATGCCCATCCGAGCCAGGAGAAGCGACGACAGGTGGGGCGTCCATCGCCATCGCGGTCATCTGCGGGTGGATGGTGAGCCTTGCGCCTGAGATAGCTTGCCCGGTATGAGTGTAGACTTCAAGGGTGAAAGTGGCCGGTTGAATGGCGGAGAAGTGAGCGGGCGCAATGAGTGTGAGACTTTTCGCGCCACAGGCCGCCGTCTGGGTGGAAGGCGCTGCAGGGGGCGGGAAGAGCCACGCGCCCAGGCCAAGGTGATCCCACGCCAGCAGTGTGAGGCACACAATGCCAAGCAGCACGATGGCGTATCGGGCGAGGCGGTCTATCCGTGGCGAGACACGCATACGCATAGTCTACTCCTGTGCTTTATCTTCCGGTTCAGGCATGTTATGATGAGCGCATGTAGTTGAGCCTGTGGCGCCCCTGCATAGATTGTATCTCTGTACAAAAGAGGATAGCATATGCCAACAGACACGTGGTTTACTCGCTTGCGGCGCTGGCTGACCGGATCGTCGAGGTCTGAATCTTCTTCTCCATCTGGTGATGCGAAGGCGCCTGCCACGCCACGGGCGCTGGCTGTGCGCGGACGTGAAGGCGTGCGCGAGGGACGCAGCCACTACATCGAGCCGAACGACGAGCGCGGTATCCATCGGCTCGACTTCCAGCACTTCCTGTTGCGCGAGGCGTTTGGAGCGAACTATCTGGCTCCTTTGACACAGCCGCGCGCCATCCTCGACGTAGGCTGTGGGACTGGCCGATGGGCGATGGAAATGGCGCAGACGTTCCCGCAGGCCGATGTCGCGGGGATGGACATGGATCGCCCATCGAAGGAGTATGAGGCCGAACATAGCGAGCGGCCCGCAAATTATCGCTTTGTGCTTGGCAATGCGCTTGATCCCTTGCCCTTCTCCGATGGCGCGTTTGATTTTGTCCACATGCGGTTTCTCTCGCTGGGCATCCCGGCGAATCGCTGGCCGGATGTCGTGCGCGAACTCGTGCGGGTGACGGCCCCAGGGGGATTTGTGGAACTGGTCGAATCGGTCTTTCCGATTGACGGTGGCCCGGCGATTGAGCAAGGCAAAACATGGATAGGCCAGGCGATCAAGGCGCGCGGCGTAGACCTTGCGCTGAGCAGCCAGGTGGGCGCGTTTCTGCGTGACGCTGGGCTGGTGGACGTGACGGACCGCGAGGCGCGTTTGCCGGTGGGTAGCTACGGCGGCAAGATCGGCCACCTCGCTGCATTTGATTTGCTCAACGCCTTTCGAAATATCGGCACGGTGCTGGTGGGCGCAGGGGTGATGACGCAGGCCACACTCGACGCCGCGCTCAAGCAGGCGGACGATGACCTGCACAGTGACCGCTACCGTTGCGTGTGGCCTGTCTATGCCGCATATGGGCGGCGCACAGGGTAGCGTTGATGTCACACGCCTAATTCTTCGATCAACGTGCGATACTGCTCGAAGGCTGGTTTGGGTGTGTAGTCGTCACGCATCAAACCAAGCTGGTGGAAGAGATCTGGGTTGGCGCTGTCGGCGTCGCGTAGCATGAAGCGGAGCCTACCGGGTGAGCAGTCTGCCGTGCTATGATGTTCAGCGGACAATCTGTTTAGTGAACCACATTTGGTTGGCTTTGCGCAAGGTCAACATTGAGTTTATTCAATCGCCATGAGGAGCAATAGATGCCCACGCCGCCGATAGATTCTGAGAAGCCAGCACTATATAGCAACCCACCGGATGACACAAGCGAACAATATGATGTCGTCGTAGTGGGGGCCAGCTTCGCCGGGCTGACCTTTGCCAGCGTCGCCGCGACGCGGGGATTGCGCGTGCTGGTGGTGGAGCGCGATCCGGTGGTGGGCGGCGTCGTGCGGACGACGGGCATCCTCTTCAGCGATGTCTTTGACGTTATGGAGGTTCCGCAACGGTTCCTGATGAACTCGGTGCGGCGGCTGAATATGCGCGCGTCGGAGGGCGACACAAAGCCTGTGGAGATCGGCGCGGGGGCGTATCGCTTCTACATGGCCGACGTGACGGGCATGCTGCAATGGATGGCGGAGCAGGCCGAGGGGCATGGTGTTACGGTGCGTTGTGGCGCGATCTTCCAGGATGCAACACGCCAACCGGATGGCCTGATGCGCGTGACCTATGCCCATGCCCATGCAGGGACGGCAAAAGGCGATGAGGATGCCGATGCTGCCAGCCCAAATGGCTCGATGGGTGTAACAACCGTTCGGGCGCGTTTCCTAATTGGCGCGGATGGCACGCGCTCGCGGGTGGCGCAGAAGATGGAGCTTGACCAGAATACGCATGTGCTGGCGGGGGCTGAATGGCTAGTCGAGAACGTCGCGCTTGATCGCGAAACCTTCTACCTGATCTTCGATGCGAAGCTTGCGCCGGGATATTGCATGTGGCTGGCGCCGCACAATGACATCGTGGCGCTGGGTGTGGCGGGTCGCCAGCGTGAGTTCAAGCCGATTGAGTCGCTGAAGATTGCCCAGACGCTGTTTGGCGGTGTGACCGACCTGAGCCAGATGCGTATCGTCGAGCGCAAGGGTGGCAATATTCCCATCGGCGGACGGCTCAAGCGGGTCTATCGCGACGACGAGAAGGGACGTGTGTTGCTGCTCGGCGACGCCGCCGGGCTGTGTGGCGCGGCGACAGGCGGCGGTATCTATCCTGCGCTGATCAGCGGTAAGCTTGCCGCGCAGGCGGTCGCCAGCGAGCTGCTCAATGGCACGCCGGGGGCCGTCAAAGCCTATCAGCGCCACCTGATGCAGGCGGGTGGGCTTGGGCCATATCTGCGCGTTGAGGACTGGATACGCTTCGTGCTGGATCGCATGGGGTCGAACGCTGATTGGTCTGCGCTGCTGGGCATCTTCGCCTCGCCGCAGGGGCATGCGCTGCTGCAATCGGCGCTGTTCGAGACGCCCATCATCGGGATGGACAGCAACTTCTTCGGCATGGTGCGCAATGTGCTGGGACAGCATCCCAGCGTTTATGGCGCGGCGTTGCGTATGGCCTGGCGGCGCATCACCGCACGGGCGTAGCGATTGAGAAACGTTGTTGCGAGGGTGACGCGGCGAGCGGTTGAAACCGCGCCTAAGGGAAGCGCCTTGGCGCTTCCACGAAGTCCGCCTTCGCGGACTCCTCACATGGCAATGGCGGTGAGAATGGGGGGAATACCATGCGAGATCTGCTTCGTGACGCCGCCGAGCGCGGCATTCGCTACCGCGAATCGCTGGATTGGCGACGCGCGTTTCCTTCGGCTGAGGCCATCGTTGCGCTGGATACACTGGATGTTCTCCTTCCAGAGGAGCCGACCGAGCCTGATCGTGTGTTGGCGTTGCTGGATGAGGTAGGCTCTCCCGCGACGGCTGCTCAATCGGGTGGGCGCTACTTTGGCTTTGTGACGGGTTCTTCGTTGCCGATCACGTTGGCGGCCAACTGGCTGGCGGGCGCGTGGGATCAAAACGCTGCGCTTGTAGTGATGTCGCCGATTGCCGCGCGGCTCGAAGTTATCGCGCAACGCTGGCTGTTGGATGCGTTGGGGTTGCCTGACGGCTGCGGCGTGGGATTTGTGACGGGCGCGACGATGGCGAACTTCTCGGCGCTGGCGGCGGCACGGCATGCCCTCCTGGAGCAGCAAGGGTGGGATGTGGAGGCGCAGGGGTTGTTTGGCGCGCCGCCTATCACGGTAATTGTTGGCGATGAGGTACATAGCTCGCTGATCAAGGCATTGGGGCTGGTCGGGTTCGGACGACAGCGTGTCGTGACAGTTCCAGCGGATGGGCAGGGACGGATGCGCGCCAATGCGCTTCCGGTGATCAGCGGGCCAACCATCGTGTGTCTTCAGGCGGGCAACGTCAACACCGGCTCGTTTGATCCATTCACTGAGATTATCCGAAAGGCGCATGAGGCGGGCGCGTGGGTTCATGTGGATGGCGCATTTGGTCTTTGGGCTGCGGTGGCGCCTGAGCGGGCGCCGTTGACTGCTGGTGTGGCCGAGGCTGACTCGTGGGCGACCGACGCGCACAAGTGGCTGAATGCTCCCTATGATAGCGGGTTGGTGTTTGTGCGCCGGCCAGAGGCGCTGCAAGGGGCGATGGCGCAGAACGCGGCGTATCTTTTAACGGGGGCAGGGCGCGAACCAATGTACCTGACGCCTGAGATGTCGCGGCGGGCGCGTGGAATCGAGATATGGGCGGCGCTTTCCACGCTTGGCCGCAGTGGATTGGCCGATATGATCGAGCGCGCATGCCAGCAAGCCAATCGCTTTGCTGAGGGATTGCGTGACGCGGGTTACGCGATTCTCAACGATGTGGTACTCAACCAGGTGTTGGTCTCTTTTGGCGAGGCAGAGGCGACGCAACGAGTGATGGCGGCGCTACAAGCCGACGGAACGTGTTTCTGTGGGGGAACGGTATGGCAGGGCAAGACAGCGATGCGTATCAGCGTCTCTTCCTACGCGACGACCGATGAGGATGTGGAACGCAGCCTGGCGGCGATGATTCGCGTAGCGCGCGAGGTAGGCGCGTAGGCGTGGTTGGGATGTGGGCGAAACGGCTAGTAGGCGGACGGCGAGACATGCGGCGGACGCAGCAGGC
>JAJPIU010000113.1 GCA_021324535.1 Pseudomonadota bacterium | reverse complement strand
TGAGGTGGTTGTAGATTTGTGTTGTTGAGATGTTGGCATGGCCAAGCAACTCCTGTACGCCGCGTAGCTCCATCCCGCGATTGAGCATCACCAGCGCGAACGAGTGGCGCAGGGTATGCGGTGTGATGTCACCAACACCGGCTGCCCGCGCATAGCCTTTCATAATCAGCCAGAAACCCTGGCGTGTGAGGCGACGCCCGTGATGGTTGAGGAACAACGCCTGCGCCTCGCCGCCTTTCTGCGTGAGGGCCGGACGCGCGTCTTCGAGATACGATGCCAGCGCGCGCTGCGCCATCAGCGAGAGCGGCAACACGCGCTCACGATGGTTGCGCCCGGCGCAGCGAATATGACCACGCGCCAGATCGAGGTGGGCGACATTGCAGTTGACCAACTCGGTGACGCGCATGCCGGTGGAATAGAGGCAATGCAGCATAGCGAAGTCGCGCAGGCCAGTGGGCGAATCCACCCGAACGGTGGCGAACAGCCGCTCTACGTCCTGTGGCGAGAGCGTTGCGGGCGAGGTTTTGGCGACGCGCGGGGTATCCAACCCCTCGGAGGGGTCGCAGGGCAGCGCGCCTGTGGTATGTAGGTGGTGGAAGAACGATTTGATGGCCGCCAGCTTGCGTGCGATGGAGGTTGCGGCGTACTGGCGCTCTTTGAGATGCAAGGTAAACGCAGCCATCAGCGCGGGTGTTACCTCTGTCCAGTCGCTTACGCCGCGCTGGCGCATGAAGTCGGCAAGCTGCCGCAGATCCGTGCTATAGGCACCCAACGTGTTTGCGCTCGAACGCCGCTGTTGCGCCAGCGCGCCGATATATTCCTGGATGATCCGTTCCATAGCCGTCGCGCGACCTCGCTTCTAGCCTAGCCCCCAATACTGTTCGTCACGTTTCCATTATACCTGGGGTGGGCGCTGGCCGCCAGCAAAGCATGACTATCGGAGCGCCTTGACAAAGCAGCATTTCATACTCTATAATGCCATGCACACCTTCGGGACATGGCGCACGGCGGGTCCGCTCCTCTGGCAAGAGGATTGCAACGGACACGCTGTTTCTTTTGTCTCTGCCGTGCCTTATCGCTATCCTCATGGTGGCCACAGGCGTCCGCAGTCGTCGAGAGTCAGCGTTTCCAGAGGCACAGTAGGCATAGGGTGTCACCCCAGGTGTAGTGACGAGACCAACAAGTTGAGAGGGCGGCAAGCGGCCGCTGGCGTCGGTAAAGCGGGATTGATCTGCATCGAGCAAGATTGATTCCGCGCTTTTACCAGGGAAACGCCTGTGGCTGCGCCGTACAAAGGTGAAATGAATGGCGAATGCACTCAATGGGCATGGCGCGCGGGCTGGCGAGAAGGAAAAGATTCCCCTGACACGCGAGGGCTATGAGGAGAAGAAAGCGCGCCTCAACTACTTGATTACTGAGCGACGCATGCAGGTCGCCGACTACATCCACGAAGCCAAAGAGGCGGGTGATATTAGCGAGAGCAGCGCCTACGAGGACGCAAAGAACTTGCAGGCGATGTTGGAAGGCGAGATTCAGGAACTACAGCAGGTGCTCGACAACGCAGTGATCATCGAGGCGCCCGTCGAGGAGGAAGGCAAGCGTACGGTGCGCCTGGGCGCCACAGTGGAGGTGGAGACCGACCGAGGAACGCAGCGCCGCTTTATGCTCGTCAGCACGGTTGAGGCGAACTCCGCCTCAGGCAAGCTCTCGGATCAATCGCCGGTTGGGCGCGCGCTGATGGGCCATAGCGTCGGCGACAAAGTGGAAGTGACCACGCCCGGCGGCGTCGTCACCTATACCATCACCGCCATCTCCTGACGTGAATATGCGCCGGGTAGACATCTAACAACCACCATTGCCCTTTGTCTGAGCTATATGCTCTGGCAAGGGGTTTTTGTCGGATGTATACTGATCATCAAGGGAAAAGCAAGCGCCTACTTTTGGGCTTTCCGACCCAGGTTGTCGCGTTGACGCTTATGGGGGTAAGTGAACTGGCCTCAATTGAGACGCCGATTTTTCTGTTCGGGTTTCTTGGCGCTGCACTGTATCTGCTGGTCATACCCATGATCAATATCATCCCTCGGTACTTTCCACTCCCGCCGTTCTCGCCCGCCGAACTCCCTCCGCCGCCCGTTATATACCCATTGCCTGCCGCGCCTATCTCCTACCAGTCCAGCGAAGAGGTGAGGAGCATATGAACACGCTGATACAGGCTATCCGTTCTCTAACGCTATTGGATGCTGCCTTCGCCACGTACTTCGCGCTTGGGGCGCTCTCCCTATTTGTCGGAGCTTACAACCTGCTTAGGCGTAACCAGGCTTAACAGCGCGCGCTCGCTGGCAAACGACAGTCAGTAAGCGCCAGACCACTGCTGGCCAACGAGACGTTTGACGACGAGGCATTGGCCCATCTTGTCAGGTATGAGAACGCAGCTGGAGGGGTGGTTTTGCTTGGCATAGGGCTGGGCGCGCTGTTTGGTTTCATGGGGCTGTATGTGCTCACAGGGATGGATGAGACGCCCTTCGCCAGCTGTGGGCTAAGTCTCTGGCTAGGGGTGTTAGGTGTAGCATAGAGGTTCGCGTTCATCGCGCTGGTGATTCGCCAAACGCTGCGAGCCAAGACCATGCGGGCGACGTTTGAGAGGGCGCTGGCTTCGATGGTCAGCGATGGCGCCAGCCAGCAGGCATAGGAATATATCTGCTGCGGAAACTACGCCCACTCACAAAGCAATACCTGAGCTAACCAGACACGCCGCTAGGGATGGCGGCGCTACTCGTTTGGCGCCTGCTATATGCCATCATCCATTGCCTCTCGGAAAGCGACTCGTTCGTCAGAGGGCAGGCCACACTGGTAGCTTTGTGGCAAAGCCTCTCGGCGCGCGTTCACGTACCCGCCGACGCCCGCCTGCTACCATCTATACTCTTCACAACTCTCTACACCCCCGCTACCCTCTGCGCACGCTCACTGAGCAAGTGGGTATAGCGCCCGGCGTACCAGCGCACGGTGGCCACATATTCCGCATGGCTCCAGGTCAGCGGCGAGACAGAGAGCGGCGCGCCACTGTAGGGATCAACCTGCTCTGCCATCACTCCGCTGGGCAGCGCATGCGACTGCGCCCATTCCAGCCAGGGCACTGCCTCGCGTAGCTCTTCGAGCGTCTGCGCCCGCGCAATCTTGTACTGCGCCAACCAGAGCGCGCAGATAAACCACGGATTCCCTGGCACGTTCTTCACGTCCTGGCTCACCTGGTGATAGTAATCGTTCTCGTATCGCGCGACCCCGCCGACGTTTGAGCGCACCGAGAGCCGCGCCTCATATGCGCGCATCGTCTGCGCCACCTCGTCGCTTTCCACCGGGAACATCCCAAAGCGGAAGATCGCCGCCACGCTCGAATCCATCGTCGCGTCCGGCTCCACGTCGCCGTTGTCGTCCACACGGATCATCCGTAGGAAGCGTTGCTCGCCCTCGTGCCACATATACTGGCGCGTCGCCGCTTTGATCTCCTCAGCCGCCGCCTGATAGCGCGTGGCATGTTCGTTTTCGCCAAAGGCTGTGGCGAAGTTTGACGCCGCCATCAGCCCACCATAGACCGCAGCCACAGTAAACGCATGGATGCCGTGCCGCTCCTCCCACAAATCCCATGAGGGGGCAGGCAGCTTCGTATGGGCTTCGCGAAAGCCCACCATGAAATCAGCCGCCGACTTGATCAGCGAACGGTAGAGCGGACGGATGAACTCGACATCATGGAAGAGCGTATAGTGCTGCCAGAGCGCATAGACCACCAGCGCCGTCTCGTCCTCCTGGATGGGCAGTTCGAGCCGTCCCTTGGGATCCATCCACGGATGCCAGCTACTGCCAAGTGTGCCCGACGGCGTGTATTTATGCAGCAGATAGCCATCGTGCGTGATGACCTCATCGCAGAAGTGGAAGAATGCGGCGGTTGCGTCGCCGTAGCCCGCGTGGCAGAGTGCGTTCGCCACCAGCGCGCCGTCGCGTGGCCACATATAGGCGTAGGTGTCGGCGGCGAAGGTGTACACGTCGCCATCCGTCGCGGCGACGATGGCGCCATCGTCGTCGGTCTGAGTGCGGATAATTAGCAGGCTGCGCTTGTACAGATCGAGCAGCGGGGGCGTCAGGTCGGTCTCGGTAAGTGGTTTTGCGCATACCCAGAGCTTCCAGTAGTTGCGAGTGCGGGCGATGAAGGATTCCGGCCCGCGTTCGCGCACAGTGATGTAGACATTGCGCACGGTTTCGTAGCTGCTCCCGGCGATCAGCCAGTGGTAGCAGAGGCGTGTTTCGCCAGGGGCGAGCGTTCCCAGGTGAAAACCAATGCAGCTATCTACCTGGCCCTGGGTGATGGGATTGCCGCCAAGCTCACCATCCTCGGCGTCGCGCCAAGTGCCCTCTTTGCCGTTGAACTCCTTCTGACCGGTGGCCCAATAGTGAACACCCCAGCCCGCCTGTGGTGTACCCGCCTCGCCGCCGTCGGTAATCGGCGGCCGATCCCATTGGCCCGTCTTGCTCGATTCCTTCACCCAGCTTTCTGCCGGGCCGCCCACATCTGCGCCGCCGTATAGGCCATCCACCAGCATATAAGTTGAGCCTTTATACGCGATGATTGCGCACAGGTCAGGACGATAGTAGACGGTGTTGGCTCCTGCGGTCTCCAGCAGATACCAGTCGTGATGGAAGAACAACCGCACCTCGCGTGGATGATCCGCCTGATTGGTCACGCGCATCTTGCGGATGAAGATGTCGCGGTCGAAGTCCACCGCATCGGTGCAGTCGATCTGAAGCTGGAGGGCGGCGTTGTGCAGCGTCACATCCGTCACCAGCGTATCGGGTTCGTAGCGTAGGTCGCGCTCCCAGCCATCGGCGCTGAACCAGGAGAACGCGCCATCCACCCAGACGCCGGAGTGATTGACATGACCGAGCGTCTGGTTCTGCTCGCCGATATGCGGCCAGTAGATGTCGCGCAGAGTATAGGCGGGATCGAAGTTGACGAGCAGGCTCCCATTAGCAAGCGGAAGATCACGTGGCATAGGAAACATCCTCTCTAGCTCTCCAGCGGATGCGGCGACTGAGCGCAAGGAAATCCGTCTATGCGAGACATTGGCGAACGCTGTACGCCAAGTATAGCACGCTTGAAGCACTTCTGCCCGCACACGATTATGATCAGTGATAGCGCCTGAGCAACTCCGTCGCTAACAACGTAATCGGCTCGATGGCGCTGTAGAGAAAGAGATAGAACGTCAGCGTGAAAACGGTATACAGCGTGGCGAACGTGAGCAGTTCACGCCGCTTCGTGATTGCCTGTCCGGCGAGCGTGCGCGCGAGGCTGAGCGGCTTCGTCACAACATCCCAGCTATTGAAGCGTAGGAAGCGCCCGATATAGATGCCCACGTTCGAGAGGAACAAATAGCCAATGATGATCACCCAGGTCGTCATCGGCGCTGTATAGAGATCGAGCAGGCGGTGGATCAGCAGCAACGAGAAACTGCCCAGGATCACGCCCGAAAGCGCCAGCGAGAGGATCACAACCGTATCGAACCAGAACGGCACGCGCGTCACATCCTCTTTGAGATGGTGAAACTCCGTGATGAGATAGGTGGCGTTGGGAAAGAAGAAGAACCAGACGACCACCAGCGCCAGTGTGATCCATTCGGCGTGCTCGGTCTGCCCGAAGAAGAAGAGTAGCGCTGCGCCGACGCAGAGGATGGGAATCCACGCGAGGGCAAGGTTGAGTAGCATCGGACGATAGACGCGATAGCCATGCAGCTTTGCACGGGCAAAGAGCAGCGCGACCGTCACGCCGGAAAACAGCACGGCGCTTGCCATCATAGGCAGTAACAATATGGCGGTGATACGCAATTCGAGCAGTTGGGACGACATATCCTGTTCGCTCCTTCTGTGCTATAATATAAGCTCAAACATAGCCATCCTCATCATACATGAAAGATGTCGCACGCCGCCCGCACGGCTGTCGCAGTTGTGTCGCAACGGCGGATGCGACATTGCTCACCATTCATATCTCTGAGGCGAGATGACGTTCGTAGTTACTCCGCTGGAATAAGCGTGAAGGGAGGGATAGCAAAGATGGCAGAGATAGACGCCAACACGAGTCAAAGGGTTGTCGTAAGTGGAGGCGGAACAGGGATGGGCAGAGCGATTGCCCAGTCGTTTGCCCAGGCTGGAGCGCGCGTCCTGATCCTGGGGAGACGCGAGGCGCGTCTCACAGAGACGGCAATCCAGATCAACGCCGAGGTGGGCGAGGAGCGGGTACGCTGGTTGAGCGTGGATCTCAGTTCCCCTGAGCAGGTGGAGAGTGTAGTCGAGCGCATTGATCGCCCCGTAGATGTGTTGGTGAACACCGCTGGAGGGGTAACGCGAGGGCTGCCAGAAAAGACACTGGGGGACATCGCCGTTGCATGGGAGGCGGATTTTCGTGGAAACGTGCTCACCGCGGTGCTCCTCACCACGGCGCTCTTGCCCCATTTGCGCCGCCCCGGTGGCCGGATCGTGACGATCTCTTCCATCGCTGCCCTCCGCGCTGGGGGCGGTTCCTATGGCGCGGCGAAAGGCGCACTCATCCCCTGGACGTACAGTCTGGCAGCAGAATTAGGGTCAGAGGGGATTACCGCCAACGTGATTGCCCCAGGGTATGTCGAGGCAACAGAGTTCTTCGGCGAAACGATGACCGAGGAGCGACGGGGGCGCTTGATCGGTCAGACGCTCGTTGGGCGCGCTGGCCGACCGGAAGACGTTGCGGCGGCTGTGCGCTACCTTGCCTCTCCTGCAGCGTCATTCGTGACCGGTCAGGTGCTTCAGGTCAACGGCGGCGCGCTGTTTGGCCGTTAAGCGCGCTTATCCCCAGGATGCCTGACCTGAGCACGGCGAATACGGAGAAAGCGTACATCTTGCACAAACAGGTGGCGCAGCCTCGAAACGCGGCTTAAACCGCCCGCTCTACGCCCGCAGGCTCCGCGCCCACACCCATGTCCCCAGGATGGCCGCAACGAAGAGCACAACAGCGCTGGGCAGCAGGAAGAACCCAGGCCCTGCCATCGCGGCGGAGATGAGGCTCAGGAGCAGAATGACACATGTTGCCATCAGCCCAAACGCCGTGTTGCGCGCAAAAGAATCCTGGGCGCGTGTCTGCCAGCGCATCGCCAGCACGGCGCCAGCATACAGGGGAGCAAGATAGGTCAATACCACAAGGATGCGCGCGGCGGCGTTTGGATCAATCGCCTGGCATTGGATGTGCGCAGCGCTCACGCCATAGCACGCCTCATGCTCAATCAGCCCGCTGATGATCAGGTAGACCATTGCCACAGCGGCCAGCGCCAGTGAGAGATACGCCAGAATGATCTCTGCGCGCGTCACCTTGTCCGTCGCTGGCGTCGTGGCTGCCTCAACGTTGCTCTTCTTTGTGCTCATAGAGAAAGAATGTCCTGGCCCTTCATGATGTGAGAAATACGCGCCACGCTTCATCAGGTTGACGCATTGGCGCTCCTGAAGCTATGTGTGCGCTTCAGCGGCTTCATATTCAATCATAGCGCATGAGGCAGCCCTATCGAGACACATCGGACGATGTGGTGAGATGTGACGTGGGCGCATTGGCGAACAGTGGCTTATAAGTGCAGTTGCCAGAACAACACCTCTTGCCGTGGGTCTTCAATGGATGGCGGCCAGAGCGATTGCCGTGAGAGATGGATGCGGCGCAGGCGCGGCTGTGAGCCATCCTGTGCGGATGACCCTATCCGCGTAGGCGAGATGCCCGCATGCTGCATGGCGATCACCCGTTGCATACGCAGGCGGGGCAGATCGTTCAGAATATCTTCGGTGAAACGGAGGTAGTCGTCATAGGAGCCAAGCGGCTGATTCCCTGTCAACGCCCTGCGGATCAGCGAGGCGGGACAGTTATTCTGGTCGGCCAGATAGCTGACGGTTTCCTCAGGGTTATAGCCTGCCAGCGTGAGCCGCGCCTCCCAACGACGGTCGCCCTCGCTCATTGGCGTAAACGCCTGCAACTGCCGCCAGACACGCGCTGCAGGAGCGAACAGCTCGGTGACATCGCGCGCAATATCTGACCAGAACTGCATGCGTAACTGCGAAGGCTCATCTATTGGTGAGCTAAAATACAGCGCCCGCGCCCGCCCCGGCAGCGCAGACTGGGGAAAGCGGTCGAACTGGGCGACGCGATAGACACTGACGCACCACCCCAGCAGAAAGCGTATGGCGGGCGAGGCGTCTACCACGCGCCACCAGGCGTCGCGGTGGGTAAGGTCGCGGCCACGTGGAGGCCCATTGAAGAGCCGCACATTGAACCAGACGCGCCCGGAGCGTGGCAGCAATAGCCCCAGCTCATGCTCATCCATCGCAACGGCGGTGATCGAAAGCTGGTAGATGTATTGCGCAAGATAGTAGACATTGGTGGGCGCATTGAGGTCGAACCGCGCGGGATCGTCTATGCGAAAGCTCTCAAGCGCAGGCGGCCAGGCGGCGTGCACGTTGCGCAGACCATGTGGAGGCGTCGCCCCCGAACGCATTTCAGCAGACATAATTTTTCCTGACCTTTCAGCATGGGCTGCATCGAGACGCCACATTCTGGCTCACGTTGTGGGCTGTGCGCCCTCATCAGCCGAACTCTGCGAAGGTATGGGTGGCGCGGGCGTCGTCCAGAGATCGATCAGTTGCTCAATCAATTGCTCGCGCTCGTCGGGCGAGGTAGAAAAATCCCCGGACGGCGCGCCATCGTTCAGACCAAGGCGGTCGGGCGCAAGCAGGCACAAGATGCGTGCACTGATGCGCAGGTCACGCGCGATGCGCGCTTTGGTGGCGGGCGCCAGGGGCAACGATTCAAGCTCGCGGATGTCGGCCTCCACGGTGGCAAGGGTAAGCTGAGGGCCGGGGTAATGGGCCAGGTCTTCGGGCGTCAGATAGCCCGCGACGTAGAGTAACAGGCCGCGCGGCGCGCCAAGCGCATCGGCGATCAGACGCGTCTTCGCCTCATCTGGCAGCATCTCGCCACGAAGATACTCCCGTAGTGAGGCGATCTGAATGCCAGCGCCATCCACAGCCTTCAGGCGATCATGAAACTGCGGCAGCAGATAGGTCTCGGTTCGGGCGACGTAGAGTCCGCGCCGCTGGAGCAGGATGCGCAACGCCTGGCCAAACGTCTGCGCACGTGAACGATCCACCATACGCGGCGCTTGGGAAATATCCGTTGCGGCTGGCTCAAGCCGCACAGTTGGTAGCTCCGTGATCGGTGTGGGCGGCTGCTTGGCAAACGGCGCGCTGTGCGATTGTGGCGGATCTGTTGTGGAGCGCGCCTGGTCAGCGGTTGCGGCAGGTTCTTTCGCCTGTGGCGCTAGTTGAGCTTCCATCGCTCGTAGGCTTTGAGGATCATTCGCTGGCTCGGCGACGCCAACGGTTGGCGCTGGCGGCATGGTCAACGCGCCGCCCTGTGGGCGCTGCTCAGCGCCGGATTGTTTGTCTCCCATGCTGTTTCTCCTCCTCAGACTCTCAGGCGGAGCGCCGGGTGGTTTGCCTCTCAGCGCAGCGCATTGACTCGTTATCCACCACTTCGTCGTAACTTGTGACAAATAATATCATAGTATGTCAACACATACAATACGCAAAAGCATCATCCAGGACTTTCTGGCCATGACTTGTCTGATGTAGTCGTCTCGGCGGGATCAGACGCTCCGGTTTTTCTGCTTTCTGCATGCGGTATACTCTATTGCAGCGAGGCTCCTCAGGCTCCAGGTGGCGCCAAACGCAGGAGGTGAACTTTGCGCAATGCGCGTCGGGAAGAGAATGAAGGGAATAAAGAAGCGTTCCAGGCGGGCGCTGGCATAACGTCCCAACGCGATTCCGCGCGTCCGGCGGAACGCAACACCCTGCGCTTTATTCTGCTGGGGCTGCTCGGCGCGCGTCCGATGACCGGCTACGACATCAAGCGCGCGTTCGACCGTACGATGACCACCTACTGGAACGCGGGCGCCAGCCAGATTTACACCACGCTGAAGGCGCTGGCGGCGCAGGGGTTGGTCGCATCGGAGATCATTCCCCAGGAAGGGCGACCCGACCGCCGCATGTATACGTTGACAGAGGCCGGACGCGCCGCGCTTGATGAGTGGCTTGGCGAACCGGTTCCGGCGCGCTTCACCAAAGACGAGTTTCTCATCAAGCTGTTTTTCTGCGGCCAAACCTCTGACGAAGAGGCGCTACGCCACCTGGAACGCCATCGCGAGACCCTGCGCGCGCAGCTTGGCGACCTGGAAGCCGTCGCGCGCGCCTATGGTAGCCGTCCTGCGCGCCGCCCGCGTCTGCTGGAATATCAGTTGCTCGTGCGCGACTTCAAACAGGCCACTGTTCAGACCGATCTTGAGGTGACCGAACGCGCGATTCTACGGATTCGCGAGCGGCTGGAAGCAGAGCGCACATCTTGACAGTTGACACCGACAACGCTATACTCCATATATCCAAATGGATATATGCTTCTCGTCAACGATATGGCAATCCGCCGGAAAAGGAGAAGATGCTATGGTTATGCTGGCTCCGTTGAGTGACGCCGCCGTGCTTGAGCGCATCAAAGAGCGCCGTCTGATCGAGGGTGTGGAGCACATGAGTCTCACGTATCTCGAAGGGATGAAACGCATCCTTACCGTTTCGGCGGATACCGAGATGGTGAGCGCACCCGCCTATTTTCACGCCGCGCGCCATGCGCCCAACATCAATACGTTTGGCTCGGCCATCGCCATCATTCAGGATGAGCTTGGTCACGCGCATATCGCCTATCGGCTGCTACGTGACCTGGGCGTGGATACCGAGGCGCTGGTCTACGAGCGTGAGCCGCGTAAGTGGAAGTATCCCTACGCCTTTGATGTGCCGCTGGATAGCTGGTATGAGCTGATCGTCGCCAACGCCTTCTACGACCGCGCAGGCTACATTCTGCTGAGCGATGTGTATAACAGCACGACGTTTGGCCCATGGAAGCGCGCACTGATCAAGGTAGATAAAGAAGAGACATTCCACCTGCGCCATGGCGAGCAATGGCTGCGCAAGCTGGCGCCCGATCCCGTTGAGCACGAGCGCCTGCAACAGGCGATGAACTGGATGTTCCTCCTGACGGTCGAGTGGTTTGGCCTGCCCGACAGTCTGAAGCAGCACACCGAGCAGCTTGACTTTGGTTTCAAGGGCAAGAGCAACGATCAATTACGTCAGCAGTGGCTCAGCACCGCCGTCCCGCTCTGCAAGGAGCTTGGCTTCGATGTGCCCGCCCACTATGACGACGCGACGCAACTGTGGGTGTTGGATTGCCCCTTCCCGATGCAGTTCGACGAAAAGGCCAAACGCTGGCTGATCGAGGACGGCGCGATCTCGTGGGACGACGTGCTGGTGCGCTGGAAGCATCGCGGCCCCAAGAACGACGAGTTCGTCGAGACGATTCAGCGGGGCCACAAGCAGTTGACGCAGTTGCTCAACGCTTAGGAGGGATCGTATGGCGACGGCAGAGGCGATGGAGATCACGGGCGTCAGGGTCTACGATCCCCAGGGCGTCACGACGGAGTATCCGCACGACGTGCTGTGGGATGCTCTGCGCGAGGTGGAAGACCCCGAACTGTGCATCTCGATAGTAGATATGGGGCTGATCGTCGCGGCGAAGCTGGGCGACGATGGTGTCGCGCGCATCCGGCTGACCTACACGGCGATGGGCTGTCCCGCGACCGAGATGATCGAGGGCGACATTCACGCCCGGCTGATGCGCGTCGAGGGGGTACGTACGGTCGAGGTCGAGGTGGTCTGGGAGCCGGTCTGGACGAAGCAGCGGTTGACGGCTGAGGGGCGCGATGCGCTGCTGGTGTCGGGGGTCGCGGTATGACGAAGCACGCCGCAACGAAGATTTCACCCGCTCAGACGGGTCAGACGGGTCAACCGGCGAAGCAACACAAGCGATTGGGAACCGAGCGGGTGTGGCTGGTGCTGGCGCGCCGCGCCTATGATGAGCCGTTGCGCCAGATCGGCACGGTGGAAGCCGACGACGGCGACCTGGCGGGCGTCTACGCGCGCAGCATCTACGACGAGTTCGCCTGGATCGAGATGGCGGTGGTTCCGCGCGACGCGCTGCTGACGGTGATCGGAGCGTAGGGAGAAACACAATGAGCAAGGCGCTATTTGACTTGATGGCGCGGCTGGCCGACAACAAATACTACCTGGGGCGACGTTACGCCGAGTGGTGCAGCAGCGCGCCAACGCTCGAGGCCAGCGTGGCGGCGGCGGCGATGGCGCAGGATGAGCTAGGCCATGCGCGTGCGCTCTACCCTCTCCTGCGAACGCTTGCCCCAAAAGCTGGTGTCGCCCTTGACGCTGAGATCGAGCCGGAGACGCGCACGCAGTTTTTCACCATGATGGCGCTCAGTGAGCCGTTTGTCGGCTGGCCCGACTTCGTGGCGGCCAACCTGCTGATTGATAGCGCGCTGACCCAAATATTTGTTGCGGCGCAAACATCGAGCTACGAGCCATTAGAGGGGCGTAGCCGCAAGGTTCTTCAAGAAGAGCGCGCGCACAATGTGTATGGCGCAGGCTGGGCAAAGCGGCTGGCGCGCGAGGGCGGCGCGATCAAAGCGGCCATCGAGGCGGCGTTGCGGCGGATATGGGATGAGACACTCTGCTGGTTTGGCCCGGAAGGATTGGATACACAAAGCGATCCGCTGGCGAGCACGGGAACGCTCGATGCGACGCCAGACGAACTGCGGGCGCGCTGGCTGGCTGAGGTTGGGCCTACGCTAGTAGCAGCCGGATTGGCGTTGCCCCTGCGGCAGAACGCCACGACGGGCGCCTGGGAGTTGACCGAGAGCCTGCCATGGGATCGCTGGGACGCCGATCGCTATCGCCTGCGCGCGTTGACGCCAACCACTGGGAGCGCGTCATGAACGATCAGAGCGACCAGGCGCGCGCGGACAAGAGATTGTTTGTGGAAGATGCCGAAGGACGTCGGGTGAAAAGCGAGGCGGCGCCGCAGGGATTGGTGAACGCGCGCGTGGTGGTCTGCCCCTATTGCCGGTCGCAGGATGTATCGCTGCTGGCGCTCTTTGGCGCGCAACTGCTGACCGATCAGTATTATTGCAACGCCTGCTATACGCCCTTTGAGCATGTGCGCGACGAGTGAACGCTCTGCGCCTGTCGCACGGCGCGCCCAACGACGCTACACGTGCGCGCTGGCGCTTGACCACACCCACTGGTGGGCGGGTCTAACTACGACCCCGCCCTTACGATCAGTTGTGTCTACCCGTCAGTCCTCCAGGTAGTCCTGGTAATACTCGAGGCCGAGGTGGGTGATCTGCTCTTCGCCCATCAACCAGCGTAGCGTGTTCTTCAGCTTCGTCTGCTGGATGAAGAGGTCGTGCTCCGGGTACACCGTGGCGGCGTGCTGCGGACTCTTGAAGTAGAAGGACAGCCATTCCTGGATGCCCTTCATCCCGGCTCG
>JAJPIU010000185.1 GCA_021324535.1 Pseudomonadota bacterium | reverse complement strand
GCCCCGCAGGTCATCATATACAGATATGACAGATATGGATGAATACTTGCCGATTGTCGGCGCTCTACAGTAGGTCAGCGTTATGTATACGTCCTTCCGGCGCCAAAGTTACCATAAATCCGTAGACAGAGCTGCGTCAAACACTTATGCGAAGAGTCCTGTTGGGATACACATTTGAGTATTTTCGCGACGATGTTATGCCGGCGCGATGCCCTGGGCGAAGTGAAACAGATTGTGGGGATCGTAGGTCGCCTTTACCTGGCGGAGGCGCGGCAGGTTGGCGCCGTAGTATGCCTGCTGCCAGTCGTTCAGATAGGGATCGATATAGTTTTGATATGCCTGACCGCTGGCATAGGGGCGCATCGCCTGCCATATCTGCGTTACCCAGGCTTCGTTGGCGCTCGCAAGCGAAGAAGGATCGCTCGGCTGCCAGTTCGCCGAATATTGCACGGAAAAGAGTGCATCGCGATGGACAAACGCCGTCGCGTCCGAGGCGATGCGGTTGATCGCGCCACCATTGGCGTCGAAGCCAAAGCCGCCCGCGCCAAACTGTGACGACGCTTGCCGCGCGCTGATCGCATTCACCAGCGCGTTGATGGCTTTCTGAGGCAACAGACTTATGAAATAGTCGGACTTCGCATAGGAGGTATCGCGCGGTACCTGTCCGTCGGGCGTTTGGCCGGGGAGATGGCAGGCGCTCACCGTCTTGCCATAGCAGCCCGCCTCGATCAGCATGGTATCTATGACGTTGTTTGCGGCGATGATGCTGTACGACGGCGCGCTACCGATGTCCGAGGCAAGGCGCTGAATCAGCGGGTCGAGCTGGCCGGGGGAGCCGACATAGACGCCGTTCACGCGCGCGATGGGATCGCTTGCCTTATCGGTCGTCGCCAGCATAAGGCAGTTCGACCAGAGTTCATCCGGCGCGGTGGGCGCCCAGTGTTGCCAGGCGTCGAAAACGATTGCCGCCTTGCTCCATGGCCAGTCATAGGTAAAGAGCGTCAGCGTCGAGACCGGATGTGTCTGGAAGGTGAATGAGGTGACAATGCCAAAGTTGCCCCCACCGCCGCCACGCAACGCCCAGAAGAGATCGCTGTTGTTCGTGGCGTCGCAGTTTACCAGCCGACCACCCGCAGTGACCACCTGCGCCGAGAGCATATTGTCGGAGGTCAAGCCAAACTTACGCCCAAGCACACCCACCCCGCCACCAAGCGCCAGCCCGGCGATGCCCACCGTTGGGCAGGAGCCGCCAGGAATGATCACGCCATAGCTCGCCAGCGCGCTGTAGACGTCTATCAGAAAGGCGCCGCCGCCAATGGTGGCTGTGCCTGCGTTGGTATCTACACTGATCGCGTTCATGCGCGTTACGTCAATCACCAGGCCGTTGGCGGGTAGCGAGTAGCCCGCATACGAATGGCCGCCCGAACGTGGGGCCACCGGCAGGGCGAAGCGCCGCGCGAACGCCACACACGCCTGCGCGTCCGCAGGTGACGCGCAATAGGCGATGGCTGCCGGTCGAACAGCATCGAAGCGTGTGTTGAAGAGCTGGCTGGCGCTGGCGAACTGCGAATTGCCGGGCCTGATGAGTGTCCCCTGAAGGGTATTAGCCAGCGCCGCCCAATCGGCGTCGGTGGGCGCTGGAATCGCTGTTGGCGATGGGCTGGGCGACGCTGTAGCGGAAGGCTTCTTTGCCGTTGTGGCGCCGCTACAGGCGGCAAGCGCGCCCGCTGTCGCTCCCAGTGCGCACATGCCAAGAAACGCCCGCCGGTTCATCCGAGTTCTTTGCATGGCTTGCTCCCTTCTTATCCCACCACCTGCTCACCGGCGAAGACCGCGATGGTGTTGTTATCCAGCAAATAGGGCGGCTGGGCGCCAGCGCCTGGATTGCCGACGAGCGAGGCAGGCACATAACGCGGCTGGTTATCGAGTATGGGCGCGATAATGACCCCGACACCCAGCCGCAGTGTTCCTACCTCGCGGCTGGTCATCAGCAGCGGCTCCGAACGCACGACATAGGTATATCCAGGCCGCCAGAGGCCCATCGGCAGAAATTGCGTCGCCGGGAAGCCGTTTGCGATATACTGCGAACCATCCTGGCGGGTCAGCACAAGCTGTGGATAGTAGTTCCCCGGCGTCGCCGTCACACGCCAGTAGGTGGTGATGGTCAGATACGGCGCGTTGAGATACAGCGTGGACGCTGGCGAGACGCTATAGCCTACCAGTTCGAGCGAGGAGCCAAAGCGCACGGCCAGCGGATGCGGCGGCGTCTCGTGCGTCTGAGTGAAGGAATAAAACGACGCAGGCAGGCCGTTGATGTCGTGGGGATTGAGCGGTGGCCCTGCCCCACGCTTCAGCAAGAGATAGCCGTCGCGCGCGACGATCACATGATACTGGCTTCCGCCCAACAATCTATACACCTCACCGTAATACACCGTTGGCGTGGTGGCCAGCGGATAGAGGTTGCCTGTCACATCCAGGAAGATGTAGTCCGCGCTGTCGTCGCCATCGGGAAACATATAGACGTACCGCCGTTCGCTCAGATGGGGCACAAGGTCAGACTGCGCCGAGACGCTGGCTGACTGTGGAATCTGCGCGATGATGCTGTTGGCTTCCAGCGCATGGGCCGTTACCTGGGGCCAGGTGAAGCCGCGCACCGTCGGCAGGTAGCCGCGCGTCTGCTGCTCATACATGCCAAAGTAGAGCGCGTAGACGACCAGCGCCAGCATCACCCAGCGGCCAAGCGGTTGAGCGCGTAGCCAGGTCGCCGCCGCCTCTGCTCGCCCGCCCATCCCGACCAGATCGTGAATCGCATTCTTCAGTACCCATTGCCCAGCCACCGTCAGCAGCGCCACCCCCTCGATGGCTGCGAAAACTAGCGTGGGCACGATCTCGGCGTTGTACTGATAGATGCCAATACGCATGGAGGGATCGCTGCTCAGCAGATTGATAGCCATCGCTGGTATGGCGATCAGCACCGTCAGCGGGCTGAACAACGCCAGGTAGCCCACCGGCGAGAGCAACGTCTGGAAGTAGAAAAGCCCGCTCTGGCTGAAGACGTTGTGGCCGAGTACCGACAGCGGGTGATGCAGGAAGTCCGAGTAGCGCCCGGCCAGCGCGGGATGTCCCGTTGGGCTGACGAGGCTCATAGTGAGGTAAGCGATCCCCAGCCAGACGACTGACAGCGCCACCAGCGACCACCCCGCACGCCTGCGGCGTTGCAGCAGCGCCACGCTCAGCCCAATCATGATCACATCGAGTGGTATCTCTTCTTTGGTCGAGAGGGCAAGCAGACACGCGACAAACAATCCGACATCGTTGCGTGCGAGCATGAAGTAGAACGCGAACATAAGGAAGGCGGCGGAGAGCGTGACTGCGTGGAAGTCGTCAACCACGGCTGCCTGCAACGCGGGAAACAGCAGATAGACCAGCGCGAAGACGAAGCCCGCGATAGGGCTGCGCAGCCTCCGACCAGCCAGCCAGTAGGCCGGAAGCGCGCCGCTGGCTACCACAAGCGCCTGCACGAACTGCAATGTTTTGGGCGAGGGAATGAGCGCATAGAGCAGCGAGAGCGGCAGCAGAATCGGCTCGAAGTGGATGGCGAAGCGCGAGATGTCGCCGAAGCAGTTGGTATCGCTGACAGCGTTGCAGATCGTCTGGTGCAGGATGGCGCCGTGGGTGGTCGTCCACAACGCCTGATCCATAATGCCCAGGTCTTCGGCGTGCGTCAGGTAGGCGTCGTGCAGGGCGAAGAGATAGGCCGAGAAGAAGGCGACGAACGTACAGGCCGCGAGGATGGTCAACCCGAACATGATGCGCGCCAGCCAGCCGGTGGGCATGGGCGGCAACTCCGGGTAGGGGTGCAGCAGGTAGTTGAGAATGGGCCGTAACCGCGCAGGAACACGAGAGGCATCGTTCTTTGGTTTGTCGCTGGCAGGCTCTTGCGACGCCGGTTCGCTCTGCTCTGTCGGCGCGGGCGTCTCTTGTCCAGGCGTATCAGGCTGCGCGTCAGGTGTTTCCATGCGTGCCGGTATCCGTTCTTGCTGCTCGTACTGCCATCTTGCTGCTATATGGTACGATGCTATGCCTGCAAGCGCAAGCGATGGATCGCCGACGTGCTGCCAACCCTTGATCACAACGGCGTTTTCGTGGCATACTATATCCGAGTGGCATGGTCGGATATGGCCGTTTACAGGCAGTGTTCCGATTGCCCGAAACGCCATGTATGGCATATATCATGTCTGACTCATGTCTACAGAGGGCATGCCGGTCGCATGTGGGAGGAAGAGCCATGAGCGCGGAAACCGAGACTGGCCTCGAACAGCTCGATCAATACAAATGGGGCTTTAGCAAGCCCGAAAACTACGTCTTCAAGTCGCGGAAGGGTCTTTCGCACGAGATCGTCGAAGAGATCTCGGTGATGAAGGACGAGCCGCAGTGGATGCGCGACTTCCGCCACAAGAGCCTGGACTACTTTCTGAAGCGGCCCATGCCCACCTGGGGCGGCGACCTCAGCGAGATTGACTTCGACGACATCTACTACTACATCAAGCCAACACAACAGGCTGGCACGACCTGGGAAGAGCTGCCCACCGAGATCAAGGATACGTTCGAGCAGCTTGGCATCCCCGAAGCGGAGCGCAAGTATCTCGCAGGCGTTGGCGCGCAGTACGAGTGCTTGACTGGCGATACCCGTGTCTATACGGCGCGCGGCCTGGTTCCCATTCGCGAGATCGAGCCTGGTGATACGGTGTTCTCCTTCGATGAAGAAGCCAACCGCATCATTCCAGCGAAGGTGCGCGCCACGGCTGAGAAGGGTGAGCGCGAAGTCTTTGAGGTGCGCGTTGGGACACGCCGCATCAAGGCGACTGCCAATCATCCATTTCTGACAGTTCGCGACGAGCGCCCCAATAGCCCACAGTGGACATATCTCAGCGATCTCTCGGTTGGCGATCTTGTGGCGACGGCTACCACGCTTCATGCAGAGGCGCTGGTTGGCGCCGCAACCACATACGCCCACCATTCCAGCAACGTACAAACGCTTGAGCGACCAGAGGAGACCTACACTACCGAGTTCCACGGCTACGCCAAGATCGAGGCGATCACTCCTGCTGGCGTCGCGATGGTGTATGACATCGAAGTGGAAGGCCCACACAATTTCGTCGCCGAAGGGCTGATCGTCCATAACTCCGAGGTCATTTACCACAAGGTGCGCGAAGACCTGGAGAAGTTGGGCGTGATCTTCGTCGACCCCGGCACGGGCCTCC
The DNA here is from genome assembly GCA_021324535.1 of Pseudomonadota bacterium. Taxonomy (GTDB): domain Bacteria; phylum Chloroflexota; class Ktedonobacteria; order Ktedonobacterales; family JADMIN01; genus JAJPIU01. Next base: position 242 of record JAJPIU010000185.1, on the reverse strand, counting down.
GCGAGCACGAGGAGCTTTTCCGCAAGTATTTCGCCACCGTCATCCCGCCCAACGACAACAAGTTCGCCGCGCTCAACAGCGCCGTATGGTCCGGTGGATCGTTCATTTACATACCGAAGGGTGTCAAGGTAGAGATTCCGCTTCAAGCGTACTTCCGCATCAACGCCCAGAACATGGGGCAGTTCGAGCGCACGCTGATCATCGCCGACGAGGATAGCTACGTTCATTATGTCGAAGGGTGC
>JAJPIU010000110.1 GCA_021324535.1 Pseudomonadota bacterium | reverse complement strand
TCAGCGCGCTGACCTGGGACGCGACGATCAGCCGCCCGCGCGACCTTGCCGAGGCGCTGGCGCGCTACGCTCGCGAGGCGCTGCGGCGGCTGGAACGCCACTCCGCCGAAACGCTGGCCTCCCTACGCACGGCGCTGGGTGAGGCGCTTGGCCTGCAATTCACCGACGAACAGGGCGAACATTTCTTCCGTTCGTCGCTGGTGCAGACGCTCTTCTATGGCCTGTTCAGCGCGTGGGTCGTCTGGCAGCGCACGCGCCCCAACGCCCCCGCCGACGCCTTCCGCTGGCGCGAGGCAAGCGATTCGCTGCATCTGCCCGTCTTGCGCGAACTCTTCGAACGCATCGCCATCCCCTCACAGCTTGAACATCTCGACGTGCGCACGCCCATCGAATGGGCCGAAGCCACTCTCCGCCGCACCGATTGGGCCGCCTTCGCCGCAACGTTCGACATCACCGACCACGGCGACGCAGTGAACTATTTCTATGAGCCGTTCCTCGAAGCGTTTGATCCCGCCCTGCGCGAACAGCTTGGCGTCTGGTATACCCCGCGCGAGATCATTCGCTATCAGGTGGCGCGGGTGGATCGCTTGCTGCGCGAGGAGCTTGGCGTAGCCGCCGGGTTGGCCGATCCCAATGTGGTGGTGCTCGATCCGGCCACCGGCACGGGCGGCTATCTGCTCGAAGTGTTGCGGGTGATTGACGCGACGCTGCGCGAGCGGGGCGCAGGGGCGATGCGCGGGAACGAGCTACGCACGGCGGCGCGCGAACGAGTGTCTGGCTTTGAGATACTGCCCGCGCCGTTTGTGGTGGCCCACTTGCAGATCGCTACGCTGCTGGCGGGGCTTGGCGCGCCGCTTGGTCGGGGCCAGCGCGCAGGCGTCTATCTGACTAATTCGCTGATCGGCTGGCGCACGGAGGCGGATGAGAGACCAAAACAACTTGGGCTTGGGCCGGAGTACCCCGCGTTGAAGGCGGAGGCCGAGGCGGCGGCCAGCGTGAAGCATTCCAACAAGATTCTGGTGATCCTGGGCAATCCGCCATACAACGCCTTCGCGGGCGTAGCGGAGGCCGAGGAGAAAGATTTGCTCGCGCCGTACTATGTGGGTCTGAAGGAGCAGTACGGCCTGCAAGCGCGCAGCATCAACGACCTGTATGTGCGCTTCTTCCGGCTGGCCGAGCGGCAGATCGCCGAACGCACCGGGCGCGGCGTGGTCAGCTTCATCAGCAACTACTCCTGGCTGCGCGGCCTCTCGCATCCCATCATGCGCGAACACATCCTGCGCGCATTCGATACACTCTGGGTAGACAATCTGCATGGGGATCGCATCATCTCCGAGCGCACGCCAAACGGCAATTCCTGCGAGACGATCTTTGCCGTGCGTGGACAGGGAGCGGGTATCAAAGTTGGCACGGCGATTACGACGATGCTCAAGACTGGCAAAGACGAGCTGGGGAACATGGGCGCTCATTCGCCTGATGTCTTTTATCGCGATGTGTGGGGTATGCCAGACGATCAAGCGACGTGGGGACGCGCCGAACGCAAGCGCGCTGCGTTGGTGTGGAGTGGCGGCCTTGATAGCAAGGAGTTAGCGAACCTTTACCGGCCGATCGCGCCAACGCAGGCGACGCGCTACACGCTGGCCCCCGGCGGCGCCGAGAGCGACTACCTCACCTGGCCCGCGCTCACTGATATTTTCGTGCGCAGTTATCCTGGCGTGAAGACCTCGCGCGACGCCGATCTCGTCTCCATCGAGCGCGCCCCGCTCGAAGCGCGCATGCGGGCGTATTTTGATCCCAACCTGAGCGACGCCCAGGTGGCCGAGGTTGCGCCAACGCTGATGAGCGACGCCAGCCGTTACGACGCCCACAAGACGCGCCAGGAACTCTTAAAAATCAGCGGCTACCAGGATGATCGGCTCGTGCGCGTGGCCTATCGCCCATTGGATGATCGTTGGCTCTACTGGGAGCCAACCACCAAGCTGCTGGACGAGAAGCGCGCCGACTTCTTCGAGCAGGTCTTCGACGGCAATCTGTTTATCGCAGCCTCAACACGCGGACGTAGAGGTGATGTCAACTTGCCGATGATAACCGACAAGTTTAGCTCACTGCACCTGCAAGACCCATACTCTCTCTACTTCCCGCTGTATCTCCAACATGCCGAACAAGACCGCACAGGACTGTTGGGGCCAGCCATCACAGCGATGCCACAATTGAATATCGCGCCAAAGACGCTCGATCTACTCATGGCGCGCTATGAGGCGGCGGAAAGCGAACGCGAGGAGCTAGGTGTCGCGCTCTTCCATCACATTCTGGCGGTCACGCGCGCGCCAGCCTATCAGCAGGAGAACGCGGGCTACCTGATGCAAGATTGGCCGCGCATCCCCATCCCTGCTACGCGCGAGACGCTGCTGGCGAGCGCCGCGCTGGGCCGCCGTGTGGCCGACCTCCTGCGCCCGGATGTTCCCTTCACTGCGGAGCCGCATCTGCGCCGCCTGGGCGAGCCGACCCGCATCAACGGCGCGCAACTGGATGAGAATAGCGACCTCGCCCTGACCATCCGCTACAACGGCGTGGGGCGTTACGAACCGCCGATTCCGAATGCCGTGAGCGGTGGCCACGAGGGGCGCCTCTGGTGGAACGACGTGGGCTACTGGGCGAATGTGCCGTTTTCGGTATGGGCCTTCACCATCGGCGGCTATCCGGTCATCAAGAAGTGGCTCGACTATCGCCACGAGAGCAAGTTGGGGCGTCCGTTGCGTCCCGCCGAGGTGCGCTACGTCAGCGAGATGATTCAGCGCATCGCGTCGCTGCTGGGGCTGGGCGCGGCGCTGGATGGGAACTATGCGACGGCGAAGAGTGAGGTTGGGTCGTAGGTGTAGGGCAGAAGGGATTGCGGATGGCGGGCGAGGCGGCGGGCGAGGCAGAGGCGGCGGGCGGTTGAAACCGCGCCTAAGGGCTGCGCCACCAAGCCCACCTTCGTGGGCTGGAGATCAGGGGGCAAGCAAAGTACCGTCGCCGTTCCTGGCGGCGAGTGGCGCGTGTCCTTCCCCTCTATAGGCCGACCAGTACGCTCTTTTGGATAGGGCGCCTATATCATTGCAAGGTAGCGTCGCTGTTGGACGAGCAGTCGCGCTGGTGGAGACTTCGGAACCAGGCGGACACGCCGCCAGGGATGGCGGCGGTACTTGGTTACGCGCCCGCCCCGGCAGTGAGGTCGTCGGAGCGTCCGGCGGCAAGCCGCGACCAGTGGGCAGCGGGGCGGCCATTCAGAACCATCGTATCCCCCCGTTGTGGCCAGCCTTCGGGCGAGTCCTCCCACGCCTCCTGCCGCCCATACACCGTCCTATCTAACAATCCGAATGTCGGCGCCATCACTTCATTGCCGCGCCCTGTTGTCCAGTACGTCTCGAAGGCCCGGTCGCCGTCTCGCAGGTAGCTGACCAGAATGCCGAAGTGGCGGTCTGCGATCAGCGCATCTACGGAGTCCTGTGGAACCGAGTACCAGGGCATTGTCCAGCCCATGAAGTCGTGATAGCGCGAACTCTCTTCGTATGGGCCTTCGCAGAGCGTGGCATAGGTCACGTCGCGCGCATGCAGATAGGACAGCTCGGTGATGTGTGTGGTGGAGAAGGTACATCCCTGACATTGGCCGCTGGCGGGTTGACCGGTATGCCACATATGAAAGTAAGCGATCAGCAGCCTTCGTCCCTCGAAGACGTCCAGCAGGGGAATCTGTCCGTTCGGGCCAATCAGCGGCGTGGAGGCGTCTACCTCCACCATCGGTAGCCGTCGGCGAGCCGCTGCGATGGCGTCGCCTTCGCGTGTGTGGGCTTTCTCTCGAACGCGCAGCGCATCCAGTTCCGCCTGCCAGGTGGCGCGGTCTGTCACCGGAGGCATTGCAGCCGTGTCGAGGCTGGTGATGAAGCTGGGCTGATCGGGTGTTGTCATTAGGGTATGCCTTCTTTCCGTCTCCCCATTGTCTTCGGGATGACTTATAGGGAGCAGAAGTTTTCTGAGAATTGCTTGTCGCTCCCTCAGCCTCTATTCTCAAACAGGCGGGCGAAACCAGAAAGAGGGTTTGCGTTTTGCCAAACGCCGTCTTTTCCAGAGGAGACCCGCCGCCCAGGAGCGCAGCGCTCCACGACCCCGTCAGCAGCGCATTGTTTGAGATGAGGCCGCGTAGGCGGCCTTGGTGGCCGAGAGGCCCTTAGGTGCGGCTTCAGCCGCCCGCCGCCACGCCATGCGCCTGGCCTGCCCGCCCGCCGCGAAGACTGCTTGTCGAACCTCTTCAAACATGGCTCCTCCCGCCAGGTCTGCCAACACCGATT
>JAJPIU010000021.1 GCA_021324535.1 Pseudomonadota bacterium | reverse complement strand
CGCCGCGACCCACGTCTGGCCTGCCTGGTGGAAGACGGCAAACGCTACGAAGAGCTACGCGGCGTGCTGATCAAAGGGCGCGCCGAGATCAGCGATGATCCCGCCGTGGTGTTGCGCGTCGGCGAACGGCTATGGGAGCGGTACAGTGGCCCGCTTGACGACCAGGCGCGCCAGATCGTGGCCAAGCAGGGCGCCAAGCGAGTGGCCATCACCGTCAGGCCAACGACGATCATCTCGTGGGATCATCACAAGCTGGGCGGTGTGTATTAGGCGTGTATTAGGTGTTGCTCACGCTTCGGCGGTTGGCTCTGGTAGACCAGTGGCTCCTGGACGGGTGCGTATGAAGGCGACCACCCCTACGACGACAAAGATGGCCAGCAAAAACACATAGCCTATATCGTCGCCAACATCCTGTGGATCGCCCCGCTCAATCAATAAGGCGGCGATTTTTGTCAGTAAGGCGGCAATTGATAGCGCCAGGGGTAGCCATGAGCGCATCAGGCGATTCTTGCCGAGAAAATACCAACCGATAGCTACGACGCCAATTGCCATGGTGAGCAGGTCATCAATCTTATAGAGCCATTCGTCCTCCTGGAATGGTTCAAGAATCAGCGTGCCACTGATGATGCCCAAAGTGGCTACCATAAAGAAGTTATAGCCACGCGCGATTGCTTCGTTGATGGTCATGCTATGTCCTCCGTTCTCCGGTGTCCTCATTTCACGGCGAGATGAAGTGTTGAACTGTTGAGCGCAATGTGACCCGCTGCCAGGGCGACAATGCCTAGCATGGTTGTGAAGTGCAGTCTGCGCATCAGGCGACGATTGGGCGCATCAGGGCGTTGAAGCATGCGCCCTAATGTTACCTGGCCGAAGAGCAAAAACAAGGCTCCCGTCGCCAAGTACAGGCCGAGGATAGCAGCTTGCCCGGCGGCGCTGGCTCCGAACGCTCTCATTGCGACGAAGGCATGAGCAAGCGTAGCCCCTGTGATAAAGTAGCCCAGCCAATAGTGTAGCCTCATCCGCTGGAACCAGGATTTTCCCTGGGCGAAGATGCGCAGAGCCTGCGCCAACCGTTTGCGACGGAGCGCATAGGGTAGCGCGATAGTAACTGGTATCGCCAGCGTGAGCGCCCATCCGCTCCCATTTGCAAACCACAGGGTCGGCATACGTGTTTACTCCTCGTCTGCGGGCTGACCCCGCTCATCTCTCAGGTTGTCAGTACCTGCTGCTTTCCTATGTGTAGTTTGCCGCTCACCCCAGCCTTCAGCGTGTAACTGCTCTATGGCGCTGTCTACCCATGCAAGCTCGGCGTCGGTCAACATACGCAGATGATCAATAGCAAGGCGAAGCAGCAATCCCTGCGTCGTAGCTGCGGCTTCCTCGGCAGCGATACGTTCGCGTTGCGCGATGACAACACGACGACGTTCTGCGAGGAGCGCCAACGCTTCCTCAGGCGTCAATTCTGCAAGGAAGACCATCGCTACATCAACGCCGGTATGCACAGTGTCGTAGGTACGCAACACCTCGCGGAGCAGTTCGATGAAGCGCGCTCGTCCACGCTGGGTCAGCGCATAAAGCAATCGTTCACCGCGTGGCCCTCGTGCGCCGGGTTGCGCTTCAACGGTCAAGTAGCCATCCACCGCGAGGCGATCCAGCAGGTAGTAGACATTCCCTTTCTTGAGGTCGCTATACAGGGCGCCATGCGCCCGCACGATGCGCTGGATGTCGTAGCCAGTGAGCGGCTTGCGCAAGAGTAACCCAAGGAGTAAGAGCGTTTTGTGCATGGTGATGTATTTCCCTCCCGTCCAATACCCAGCACTGACTATACACGTCTATGCAAGTATAACCCCCTCCATGTTAAAAAGTCAAGACTGACTATGTGGCGATGACAAACAAATGGAGAGCAGCTTCTTTGCGTTCAGGACTTCTTGCCCCCCGCCGTTGCTTGCCTCTCGCTGACCAGTCACATATACTGAGAACGACATGCGAGGCGAAGAGGGAGAAACAATGGGGATGCTGGAAGCACGAGTGATTGACGACCGACGCCAGTGGAACGAGTTCATTGCTTCCACGCCAACGGGCCACCTCTGCCAGACGTTTGAGTGGGGCGAAAACTCCGAAGATGGCGCGGGCAAGGCGTTGCGCGTGGGCGTGCTGGATGGCGGGCGGCTGGTTGCTGCGATCATGCTCTCGCGCGTGAAGGCTAGCGGACTCCCTGCGTCGTTCTACTATGCGCCGCGTGGCCCTGTCTGCGCCGATCCCACTTCGCCTGCTTTCGCCACGTTGATTGATGGCGCTAAGCGTGAGGCGCGCAAGCGTGGCGCATTCTTCATCCGTGTGGAACCCAACGTGCCCCAGGGCGATCCCGTCTGGCCGACCGCGCTCAAACAAGCTGGCTTCCACCCCACCGACCATGTGATCTATCTCCGTAGCGCCTGGGTGACTGATCTCCATCCCAGCGAAGACCAACTGCTGGCGGGCATGATGATGACCTGGCGCCAGAATATCCGCTCAGGCGCACGCAAGGGCGTGACCGTGCGGCTGGGCCAGGGCGAGGACGACCTCGACGCCTTCTACCGGCTGCTGGTGGAGACAGGCGCGCGTGACCACTTCTACGTCTACCCCAAATCCCTCTATCGCGACATGCTGGCGAACTACTCGGCGGAGAACGCTGCGCGCAACGCCACCGCGCAGATGGCGCTCTTGCTGGCGGAGTACAATGGCGCCCCCATCGCCGCCGCGACGGTGGCCGCGCTTGGCGAGTGGTCGTGGAACCTGCACAGCGGCTCGTCGGGCATTCCTGAGCATCGCAAGCTGCGCCCGAATTATCTGCTGCAATGGGAGTGCATGCGCTGGGTGAAGGCGCACGGCGCGAACTACTACGATTGGCGCACCATCCCAGACATCCTGGAGCCGGGGCAGGAGCTTTACGGCGTCTACGAGTTCAAGAAAGGCTTCGGTGGCTCGGTGCGGCGTGTCATCCCCACGCATGATCTGCCGCTCAACCCGCTGCTCTACTGGCCGTATGTGACGGCGGTCTCGGCGCGCCGCGCCATCCAGCGTCGGCGTCGCCAGCAATTCGAGCGCCAGCGCGAGCAGACCCGCACAGAGAAACCTTAGACTATTTTTGCGAAGCGCCTGGCAAATCAGAGACTACGCAGTATGGAGGATGTGACAACAAGGAACGCATGTTAATATGGTAATAGGTGTTTGCTTGCCAGAAAGAGAGAGTATGCTATGTCTACATCGCATTCCCACCATGAGGATCAGCCTGGCGTCGCAACAGATACCCAAGCGATGACGAACGCTTCTCCCAGCGAATCCATCCACCAACCCGATGAGATCGAGCAGTTGCGCCAGGAAGTGGTCATCCTCAAACAACACCTTCAGCAACAACAGGCCCAGATTGCCGCGCTGGCTCAGGCGCTCGGCGCGCCTGCCGAACAAAGCAGCTTGTCAGCGGATCATAGCTTGCTGTCTGTGCCACATGCGGACGAGCAACCAGCCGGATTTGGTGTCCGCGCGCCCACCAGCCGCCGCAACCTGCTCAAATGGGGTGGGTTGGGCGCCGCCGCTGCGCTGGCCGCCGCTGGGACGGCTAGCGTCACTGGGCTGGGCCAGGCGCCGATAGCCCACGCTGCCGATGGTGACAATATCGTTTTGGGTACAACCAATTATTCGTCAACGGAAACCGTTGTATCCTTCGGGGACAGTGACCCCACCAACCCGAATATTGATCATATTGGCCTTACCGTCTACAACGGTTCCCTCTATGACGATTATTATGTCGCACAACTGAAAGTAGGTTTACGTGGAAGCTCCGACGCCTATGGTGTCGCTGGCTCTGGTGGCTCTGCCGGTGTGATTGGCTATTCGAACAATCAAGGCGCTGGCATCGGCAGTTCCGGCTTGAACGCAGCTGTCATGGGTGTGTCCACCCTTACTCAGGGGTCTTCTGTAGACTTCTACGCCAATGGCTCAGGGATCATCCTGCAAACCTCCTGGGGAGGAGTAGGCAACCCAGGAGGCGCTTTAGACGACGATTTTTATCAGATGGGGGCGATGGTACGCGACAACAACGGCGATATGTATATCTGCATAGCGCCTGCTTCCGACACGCTCGGCTGGGTTCCATCGAGTTGGAAGAAGGTCTGTGCGCTGGATACTGGCTTCCTGGGAGGTGGAACAGGATTGCTTCCCACCCCACAACGCATTTATGACACTCGCAAATCCGGTGGGCCGTTCAAGGGTAGTGTCGCGCGCACCATCCAGGTAACCGGTCAGCAGATTCCTGGGGATGCGGTGGGCTGTATCGGCAACCTGACTGTCACCAATGCCACTGCGGGCGGCTACCTGGTGATCTATCCGGCGGGCAGCCCCAAGCCGATCACCAGCACAGTCAACTTCCTGGCGGGCCAAACCGTCGCCAACTCGTTTGTCGTGGGGTTGGGCAGCGGGAAAGTGACCATTCACAGCTTCACCTCTGGCCAATGTAACGTGATCCTGGACATCACAGGCTTCGTGGGCTGAGAGGCGTTGAGCGCGCCGATGGCCTGAACAGGCAGATGGCCCAGTGGTCGCCGCGACCACTGGCTCGGTCTCGCCTGGCATGGAAGATCTTTTCGCACCGTTCTATCGTGTCGAAGCTGCTCAGGCGGCTGCTCGATGAGCCAACGTATTGCCAGCGCGCGTAAGCAATGAGCGAGCGGGTTATGCAGGAAAACGGCGCCGAAGCTCTGAGCGAACGCCTGGAAGCCATGTTGAAGGAACGTAGCATATCAGCAAAGAACGGAAAACCGTATGCGCCTTGACATTACTCCATTCGCCGACGAACACCTCGATGCGGCGGCTGAATTGCTGGCCGCGCGGCATCAATCTGACCGTGAGCGGACGCCGCTGCTCTCGCCGCGCTTCTGGCCGCACAGAGGATTCACGCCCGCTCTCTACCGTCTCGTGCGGCGGATTGACGCGCGTATCGCCTGGGCGCATCGGTAGAAAAGGCTCATAGCTCTCTCATCTGCGCTTGCCCGGTCAGCGCGCGTACCTCGGCCTCGGTGAACTGCGACGCGCCCAGATGTTGCGCGTTGGCTGCGCCGACCGCCATCGCGAAACTGGTTGCGCTCACGAGTGACCTTTCGTCACTCGTATCGGGCGTATGGGTATCGGGCGTGTGGGTATCGCCGTCGAAGAACACGAGGAGCGCGCCCGCTACGGCGTCGCCGCTGCCCACCGGGCTGATCGCCTTGACGCGAGGAGCCTCTATATGCCAGCGTCCACCCCCAGTGGCGACGACCACTGCGCCGCGTGCGCCCAGCGTGATGATCGCTACGCCACCTGGGATGTGGCTGATTGCCTGCGCGGTGGCCTCTGCGATCTCAGCGGGTTCTGCCTGATCAAGAGTGGGCTGGCCGAGCGCGTCGCCAAGCTCGGTGGCGTTGATTTTCAGCAGATCGGGGACAGCCGTCAGTCCTGCGCGCAACGCCTCGCCTTTGGCGTCGAGCAGGGTATGCAAGCCATGAGCGTGTGCGCTGGCGATCAGGCGCGCATAGAGGTCGTCTGGCATGCCGGGCGGCAAAGAGCCGGTCAGCCCTACCCAGCGGCTATGTCCCACTGTTTGCTCATCCAGCAATTGCTCTGCTAGCGCAATGAATCCTTCACTCTCGGCCTCGCTCAGCGGCGCGCCCTGCTCATAGACCTCGGTCTGTTCGCCGGTCGTTTCGTCGGCGATGGAAAAACAGATGCGCGTCTCGCTCTGGATGCGAAACGGACGATACCTGATGTGTTCTCTGACCAGCAAGCCCTCGACCGCCGCGCCGATAGCGCCGCCAAAGCAGCCGCAGAGCAATGGATCGCCAAAGAGCAGCCGCCGCATGGCGCGCGCCACATTGGCCCCTTTGCCGCCCGCCAGTTTGATCGCGACCGGCGCGCGATGGATGGCGCCCACCGTCACATGTGGAACGCTGACCGTCTGATCCAGCGAAATGTTTGGGCCAATGATCAGGGTCAATCCAGATAGTCTTTCAGGCGGCGGCTGCGGCTGGGGTGGCGCAGCTTGCGTAGCGCCTTCGCCTCGATCTGGCGGATGCGCTCGCGGGTGACACGGAACTCTCTGCCCACCTCTTCGAGCGTGCGGCTGCGGCCATCATCAAGCCCGAAGCGCAGGCGTAGCACCTCTTGTTCGCGCTGGGTCAGCCCTTTGAGCGCGTCTTTGACTTGCTCACGCAGCAGTTGATGGCTGGCGGCGTCGGCGGGGGCAAGCGCCGAGTGGTCTTCGAGGAAGTCGCCCAGGTGGCTATCATCTTCTTCGCCAATTGGCGTTTCAATGCTCACCGGCTCCTGGCTGACTTTGAGGATTTCGCGCACTTTATCGGCGCTCAACTGCATCTCAGCGCCGATCTCCTCAGGGGTTGGCTCGTGGCCGAGGTCTTGCAGCAGGCGGCGATTGATGCGCATCAGGCGGTTGATGGTCTCCACCATGTGGACGGGAATACGAATGGTGCGCGCCTGATCGGCGATGGCACGGGTGATCGCCTGGCGAATCCACCAGGTGGCGTAGGTGGAGAACTTAAAACCTTTGAGGTAGTCGAACTTTTCGACCGCGCGGATCAGTCCGATGTTGCCCTCTTGAATGAGATCGAGCAGGTTCATTCCCCGACCGACATATTTCTTGGCGACGCTGACCACCAGCCGCAGGTTGGCCTCGGTAAGTTTGTGCTGCGCCTCTTCGCCTTCCATCAGTAGTCGGAGGTTTTGCTGGGCAAGTGGCTTCAGGCGTTCCTGCCTGCCGCGCTCCATCCGCTTTGCCAGGGCGATCTCTTCGACCGCCGAGAGCAACGGCACACGACCGATCTCGCGGAGATACATGCGCACGGGATCGTCCATTGTGCCGTCCACGTCAATCGCTCCGCTGTCGTCCCAGCGGTGTGATCCTGTGTTGCTATTGGCGTCGGTGATGGCGTCCATCTCGGTCTCATCAGCGATCATCCAATGGTCTTTCGTCGAATCCAGCGGATCAAGCGCCATAGCCATAGCATCATCCCGTCCACTAAACAGATCGTCAAGCGGCATGATGACATCGGCGTCATCAAAGCCCTCGCCTGCCATATCTGTGTCATCCACCATGTCATCCACCATGTCATCCGCCTCAGGCGCCTCAAACGTATCAGCGTGTTTGCGCGCGAGGCCGCCTCTGTCTTCGCGCAGAAATTGGCGACTGGCTGGCGCCAGCTCCGCACATGCTGACGCTTCTAGCGCATACAGCGCATCAAACGCAGCAGTGGTAGCCGAATCATCAGAGTCGTCAGGGTCATCAGGGTCATCAGGGTCATCTGCGCTGCTGGCGTCAGGAGCGTCGGAAGCGTCAAAAGGCTCCAATGCCGCCAGCCAGCTATCATCCGCGCCGAATGAGGGGAGTTTCTCCGAGGCAGACGAGCCGATGGGCCTGTCGTCGGCGAGTAGCGCCACCAGGTTTCCCATGTCGTCGTCTGCCGCATCGAGTGTGTCTAACGCGCCTATTCCGGTAGGTCTTGTAATTTTATTAGCCCTCTTGGTTCTCTTGACGTCCGTCGCAAGACGCATGCTTTCGTATGTTTCATATGCCTGGCGTGCGCCTGCTTGCTGCTTTGGCGTCTGCCTCACCATCTCACCACACCCCCTCTAAAGTGGAAACGCTCTTGCCCGGAAAGCGCGTTGCGTTCCCCGCCGACGAGTCGTCTCGTCCTCTGCGTTCCCACCCCAGACCACCCCAAAAGCGCCGGTCTGCGTGAATTGCTCTTGTGTCTGCGTGTGTAGACGCGCTGTCTCACCAGGTCGCCGAATCGGTGCCATACTTGGTATTTGCTGTAATCGCCATGTTTATTGTTTTTGCTGCCAGGCAAAACGCCTGAAACAGCCTGGCGAGCAATTGATCCCTTTCGAGTATTCCTCTGTACCAATTAAAACGTATCGCGCTGCGCGTATCCCCAAATTGTCCCATGTCGCTGGCTGTCGAGCTTCCCAGGTTGCGGTTTTCTGTCAACCAGGGGTGAAGCGAAAGAAGCCAGTGAGCCGAGTAAGGCAAATGAGGTTGGTCTGCGCAGCCTCAGCCAAAGAGCGCGCTGGCTGCGTCTATCGTGCGACGCTGTGTCAGCAGCCGTTGTTTTTGGATGAGCAACGCACGCAGCGTGTCGGCGTCGTGGCTTTGCTCGGCGTCGCGTTGCAGCGCATCAAGCTCGGCCATCTGCGCCTTCAGACGCATCCGCTTGAGCCGGTAGGCGGCATCGCGCGCAACATGCGTAGGGTCGGCCCCTTCTGGCACTCCGCCGCCCTCAGTTGCGACCTGCTCTTGCGCCTGCGCGGCAACCTCGGCCAGCGCGGGATGAAGCGCCGCCTCGAACGCCGCAGGATCAAAGGTTGGGAGGTCGGCGTCCGCAGGGAGATCGCTCAGGTCTTGCTGAAGGACGGTGATCGCCTCCATCTCATCCGCCAGTGCGACGAAGATCGCGCGCGTCTCGGCGCTTGTAAAATCCGCCGGTTCAAGGATGGCTTGAAGATCGCCCCAGGCGACCGGATACGCCAGCGCCAGGCCCACACAATACGTCTCGAGCGCATGTTCCGCCGACTGAGCAAGCTGCCCTGCCAGCGAGGCGCGCCGCGCGTGGACTTCCTCGATGGCTCCTATAGCGGCGGACGAACCACCCCCTCTCTCGGAACGTTCTTGCCGAGCTTCATAGGACTTTCCTCCTACCGTGTCAGCATTTTCAACGGATGATGTGTCGTCTGAGTCATGCGTTGCTTGCTTCGCCTGCGCCGCGTGTGCGCTGGTCTGCAAGGGTGGGCGCGCCTGCGCCTCACGGTCGAGCCGCTGGCGCGTCGCGCTGAGATCGCGGCGCAGATCGATCTTATCCAGGCGGAGCTTCTGAGCCAATCGCCCAACGTAGTCATCGGCAAGCGTGCGGTCGCGCACCTGGGCAATCACCGGCAATAAACGGCGGCGCGCTTCGAGCTTGCCCTGCGGCGTATCGAGCGCCAGCCCGGCGGTCTGCGTGTCGATCAGGAAGTCAATCAGCGGCTGCGCCTCAGTGATAGCGTGTCGCCAGCCGTCGGGGTCACGCCGCACAAACTCGTCGGGGTCTTCGTGCGCTGGCAGCCGCGCAACGGTGATCTCAGCGTCCACCTGCTCCTCGAAGCGCACCATTCCCTGGGGGACATTTCTGCGGTTTTGCGCCCCTGGGCGATGTGAGGGCGCCATAGGAACAGGCACAGGCACGGCGACGCGATCAAACGCCTGTTGCGCCACGACGATGCCCCGCGCGGCGGCTGATTCGCCGGCGGCGTCGGGGTCGAGCGCCAGGGTGACGCGGCGGGTCAACTTCTTGATCTGGCGAATGTGCTTCTCGGTGATGGCGCTGCCGATGCAGGCGACGACGTTGCGCGTGCCATATTGGTGTGTGACGATGGCGTCCATATAGCCCTCGACAATCACCACGCGGTCGTTGCGCTTGATGGCGTCGCGGGCGAGGTCAAAGCCATAGAGCGTCGCGCTTTTGTCGAAGAGCAGGCTTTGCGGTGAGTTGAGGTATTTTGGCGTGCCGCCCGCGAGATCACGTCCACCGAAGGCGATGGTCTGACCGCGCGCGTCGCGGATGGGGAAGATCAGCCGGTTGCGGAAGTAGTCATACAGGCCACCAGGGCGCCCGTTGTTTGGCTCACGTTCGCGCGTAAAGCCCGCCTCCACCAGTTCTTTTTGTGTGTAGCCCTGGCTCATCAGATAGCGGGTAAGCGCGTCGCCATCGGGCGCGAAGCCAAGTCGCCAGAGCGCAAGCGATTCGTTGTTCACCCCGCGCGATTCCAGATACGTCCGCGCGTATTGCGCCTCGCTGGCCTGTAAGAGCTGATGGTGAAACCAGATGGCGGCTGACTCGTTCAGCGCGCGAAGCCGCTTGCGGGTAGCTGTCTCAGCCGCTTCTTCCGCAGTGGTGATCCCCCCATAGGATCGCTCAAGCGTGACGCCCGCGCGCTCGGCCAGCATGCTCAGGGCTTCGGCGAAGTCAAACCCTTGCTGCTTTTCGACAAAGCTAAAGATGTCGCCACCCTCATTGCAGCCAAAACAGCGCCATGTCCCTGTCTCAGGGAAGACGTAAAACGAGGGCGTGCGCTCGCCATGAAAGGGGCAAAGCCCCTTGAACGCTTTGCCCGACTTTCTCAGCGTGACAACCGCCCCAATCTCCTCAACGATGTCGAGCTTCTGCTTGATGCGCTCGATGGGAGTCTGTGGCGTTGATGAAAATGTCGAATGTCCGTCGGTCGCCATAGCGTGTGTTTCCGGCGCCTATCGCTGCTAGCGCGTCTGGTGGGCAGACGCATGACACACTTCAGAGAGTTATTGGCTGGTGGCGCTGGATGATAGATGGGTTTCTCAAAACATCTACGCAGAATATCCTGCATAGTGTAACGTGTGAGCAGGCCAATCGTAGCAATCAGTTTTGCTCGCCATTCCCCCTTCCCCGTTGATGAGAAAGGGATGGGTTCGCGCTACCTGCCCACGTAGGCATGCGCCAGGTAGTTCACGATTCCCAGCCCAATCGCCAGCGCCAGGATTACTAAAATAGTGACGATCAGCCGATGCGCCAATACCCAGCGCGCCGGAGCGTGTAAACGTCCAGGCAGAGCAGCGATGAGTCGCTCGTCGGCGAGGCGTAGCGTTGGGCTGCGCGAGACATCGGTTTCGGCAGGAGCAGGTGTTTGGGAAGGCTCCGCTGTCATGGGTGGAGGAGCGAAGTCGCGCAGGAGTCGTCGAAAGCTCTGCGACTGTTGGCGCGTCTCGTCGGGCGTCAGTGGCCGTATGGCCTCCTCCTCGTTACGCAGGGCCGGCGCCTGAGCGTTCACATCATGTGCGGCTTGCGCTTCTTCATGGGCGTGCGCCGCTGGCGAGTTCCCACGCAGATAGGTGAGCGTGTCGGGCGGCATATCATCGAGCGCGTCGGACAGATCGAGTGTCTCCCATTCGCGCTGAGTGAGGGGCACAAGAAACGGTTGCAGCGATTTGAGGTCGTTTAGTAGGGCGATCAGGCGATCAAGCGGCGCGTTGAGGCGTGGCTTGACCAGCGCCTCGGCGAGGGGTTGTCCCTGGCGACCGTGCGCCCCCGCCAGCCGTAACCGATTCGCCACGACACGCAAGGTCTGCGCCTGTTCTCCCCACTCGTCAATCAACTCGCCAAAAGCCGCGATGTCTCGCTCGTCGCCATGCAAGAGGCGCAAACTCTTATCGGCGGCGAACCGCGCGAGGCGGGCGAGATATTCATCGAGGGTCAATGCCGGTAGGCGCTCCGAGAGCAGATCGAGCCAGGCGTCGTTGGATCGCCACATGCGCGCAGGCAAGCCGACGCTCTCCAACGCATCGCCAAAGCGAAGTGTCGCGCGATGAAGATCGCTCAGCAGCGCCACCACCTCGCGCATCACCCGTTGCGGGTCTGCCAGTATGGCGTATTCATCCGGCAGGGCAAACGGCGATGGTTGTTCTGGATCGTCCACTGGCGTTTCCTCTGGCATATCCTTCTCGTGAGCGGGCATGGCCTCATACGAGACATCACGAGACATCACGAGACATCACGAGACAT
>JAJPIU010000213.1 GCA_021324535.1 Pseudomonadota bacterium | reverse complement strand
GGGGTAAATTTGTCGTAATGGCGCTTTGGTTCGTCATTGCGGTTGCTCTGGTGATAGTCGCGCCGCCGCTCGCCAGCATCTATAACAATAACGTGACACTCAGTATTCCGTCGAACGCCGATTCTCAGGTGGCGCAACGCTTGCTGTTAGAAAAATTTCCGGCTGATCGCGGGACACCAGCCATCGTTGTCTTTTATGACGCTCATGGGCTAAACGCCGACGACCGTGCGCGCGCCAAGTCGTATAACGACTGGCTGACCTCGTCCACACGTCCAGTGGGTATTGGCCCGACACTCTCTATTTTTACCGTACCCCAGGCAGCCAGCCAACTGGTTTCTCACGACGGCACGACCATGACGATCATCACCACGCTCACCGTTTCCAGCGCCGACGCTCACTTCGCCGCAGCCATCCAAGCGATGCGCGCGCGGCTCACGAAAACCATCGCTGGTTCATCATTGCAGGCGCATGTGACAGGCCCCGCAGGTATCTCTACCGATGCTGGAGCAATCTTCGCGGCAACCGATCTCCCTTTGCTGTTGGCGACAGTAGGGCTTGTGCTGATTCTGCTGATCGCGCTCTACCGCTCGCCTATTCTCGCTTTCTTGCCGTTGGTTGGTGTTGGGTGGGCCTTGCAGATCGTTGACGCGCTGTTGGGCTTTGCAGGGAAGCTAGGAGTGTTTGGAGTCAGCCAACAGGCGACATCTATTATGATTGTGCTCCTGTTTGGCGCGGGAACTGACTATAGCATCTTTATCGCTGCGCGCTTCCGCGAAGAGCTACAACGCACAGAGGATAAGCACGATGCTATGCGCACAACGATGCGCGCGGTCGGTGAGGCGATTACATCAAGCGCCGGGACGGTTATTCTCGCGTTGCTCACGCTGATCTTTGCAGCGATTGGCCTCTACAATACACTGGGGCCGACCCTCGCCATTGCCGTCTTTGTCATGCTCCTGGGAGGATTAACGCTTATTCCGGCGCTGCTCACCTGGCTTGGCCGCGCTTCCTATTGGCCGTTCATCCCTGCTTACGCCCCCCAAACAACATCCACCGATGTGTCAGGCTCCTCACAGCGGGGCTTTTGGGCATGGCTTGGCCACTGGACGCGCCAACACCGCGTCGCGGCGGTGGTTAGCAGCGTTATCGTGTTGGCCATTCTCGCGCTCGGCAACATTGGCTCGGCGCCCACCTTCAATTTTCTCACGGCGTTTCGCCAGCCAACCGATTCCTCGCGTGGTTACGCAATCCTTCGGGATCACTTCCCCGCTGGATCGCTTGCGCCAACCACTGCGCTCATCACCCTGACTGGCGCAAACGCTGATGTGTACCAGCGCCTCGTCGCAGTTGACGCTATCACTGTTGCGGCGCAGAAGGTTCCAGGCGTCGCAACAGTTCAGGGGCCAACGCGCCCCGACGGAGGCCATCCGCTGATCGCTCCTGCGGCGCTTCAACGTGGCATCGCGCAGCTTCCTCCAGCGATTCGCGAAGCGATCCGTTCCGGCCAGGGCGCGCCATCTTGCCATGGGCCACAATGTCCTCCGGTCGATCCGCAGCTTGAGGCAATTATCGGCGCGTACGCAGCCAGCACAACGTATGTCTCACCTGATGAGACCACCTTCCAGATCCCTATCACCTTGAATACCGATCCCTATTCGCTCACAGCCATTGATCGGATTGCGCCGTTGCGCGCCGCGCTCAACCGTGCGATTGCGGCAAACGGGCTGGGCGCTGGTTCTGCAACCGTCGCAACGCTCCATCTTGCCGGGCAAACTTCTCTGCTGGCCGATACCTATAGCTACAATCAGCGGGACACGCTGCTGATCGTACCAGTTGTGTTGTTACTGGTGGGGATTGTACTGGCGCTGCTGTTGCGCAGTCTGATCGCGCCCCTGTACCTGCTCGGCGCCGTCACGCTCAACTTCCTGGCGTCAATTGGCCTCTGTGCCTTCATTTTTCAGCGTATCCAGGGCCAGGATGGCTTTAGCTATGCTATTCCCCTCTACACGTTTATCTTTCTGGTGGCGCTTGGCGCAGACTATACCATCTTCCTGATGGCGCGTATCCGTGAGGAGGCGCAACGGCGCGGCCTTGAAGAGGGCGTACCTGTCGCCGTCGCGCGCACAGGTGGAGTGATTACCTCAGCAGGATTGATCCTCGCAGGGACGTTTGCTGTGCTTACAACTCTCCCTCTGCGGGATCTCTATCAGTTTGGTATCTGTGTCGCGGTGGGTGTGCTACTCGATACGTTTATGGTGCGCGGGCTATTCACGCCGGGAATTGTGCTATTGTTAGGCAGGTGGAATTGGTGGCCGGGCGGTCTAGGGGCCATTCACAACCCCATGCGCTCTGGTCAAGGAAGTGGAGGTATCACACCGTGACGCATGCTGAGCAGTGAGAGGCGATCCAGCATGCCCGACATTGCCCTGGGGATAGACCTTGCCGCCGGGCGCGGGATCACGGCGATTGCCACGTTGGCTTTTGAGCCGAAAAGTAGCGGACTGCCATGCTGGCTAACCGACATATCCTCATCGGCAGCGGATGATGTGGCGCTGCTGGCATGCGCGGCCGAGGCACAGCGCCATGGCAGGCTGCGTGTGATCTCGATTGACGCGCCGCTCACCTTACCAGCCGCAGTGACTGCCGCGCTGGGTGGAGCCCTGCCAACGCCCGGCGCCAGCCCCTACACGCGCGCAGCCGAACGCGATCCCTTCTGGCGCACGCTGGGGATCAGGCCGCTGCCGGTCTCGTTCCTGGGCGGGCTGACCTTTCGCGCGCTGACGCTGCTTCCCCGGTTGCGCGGGCTGGCGCCCGACGCCGCGATCATCGAGGTCTTCCCTAGCGCCACGTTCGCCGTTTTGCGGGCGCGTGAACAGCAGACTGGCGTGGCGCCAACCGCCGATACATCAGCACAGGCAAAGCGCCAACGCAAGGCAAAGACAACACCAGCCAGCCGC
>JAJPIU010000083.1 GCA_021324535.1 Pseudomonadota bacterium | reverse complement strand
GCAATGGCTTCTTCGCGCAGCGCACGGCGAAGCACCTTGCCCACCAGCGTCTTGGGTAGCGTCTCGCGGAAGACATACGACTTGGGGACTTTATAGGCCGCCAGCCGTTCGCGCATAAAGGCGTCAAGCTCCTCGGCGGTCAGCGCCTCGCCCGGCTTGGGGACGACATACGCGCGGACGGTCTCGCCGCGATACTCGTCGGGAATGCCGACGATTGCGCCTTCCAGCACTTTGGGATGCTCGAACAAGACCTCTTCAACTTCACGCGGGAAGACGTTGTAGCCACCTGCGATGATCAGGTCTTTCGCGCGATCCACCACCGAGAAGTAGCCCTCTTCGTTCATGATGCCGATGTCGCCTGTGCGCAGCCAGCCGTTGTGTATCACCTTCGCCGTCTCGTCGGGGCGATTGTAGTAGCCGCGCATCACCTGCGGCCCACGCACGACGATCTCGCCGCGTTCGCCAACAGGCATCGGTTCCCACGTTTCGGGGTTGATGATGGCGGCGTCGGTGTTGGGAACAGGCAGGCCAATCGTACCGATGCGGCGGTCGCCAAAGACGGGATTGCAGTGCGTGACGGGCGACGCCTCGGTCAGCCCGTAACCTTCGACCACCTTCCCGCCGGAGACCTGCTCGAAACGTCGCTGCACTTCAAGCGGCAAGGGGGCCGAGCCGCTGATACATACCTTCACGGAAGAGAGGTTATGAGGCTTCTTTTCCGCCGCACGCGCCAGCGCCAGATACATCGTCGGCACACCGGGGAAATTATCAGGCTTGTAACGTTCGATGGCCTTCAGGGTATCCTCGATGGTGAAGCGCGGCAACAGCACCATCGTCGCGCCTGCCAGGATCGAAAGGTTCATGCCCACCGTCAGCCCGTAGACATGAAAGAACGGCGCAACGCAGAGCGAGGTATGCGGGTCTTCAGCGGACTGCTCGCTCCATGCCCAGCTTTGCGCCGCGTTCGCCAGCAGGTTGCGATGGGTGAGCATAGCGCCCTTGGCGACGCCCGTCGTGCCGCCAGTGTACTGCAACACGGCCAGATCATCGGGCGCGGCAGGCTCCGGCAATTGATAGACCTCAAAGCCCTGGCGATCATGCGAGGCGCCGATCACATCTTTGAAGCCATGCAGGCTGGAATCGCGCCAGGTCTGCGCGTCAATATGTGGCTTGCCGCGCCGCGTGACGAACTCACGCGCATTGTAGGCCAGCGCCAGGCCAGTTGGAAAGTAGTCAGCGACGCTGCCGATAATGACATGCTGAACGGGCGTGCGTGCGCGAACGGTGGCCAGCGTGCGGTAGAGCATATCCAGCGTGACGACCACCTTCACGCCAGCGTCGTTGAGCTGGTGCTCAAGCTCCGGCTGAGTATAGAGCGGATTGGTTGGTACGACCACAGCGCCCGCTTTGAGCGCGCCAAAAAACGCGATGGGGAACTGTGGTGTATTGGGCAGGCAGAGCGAGACGCGATCTCCACGCTGCACGCCAAGCTTCACCAGCGCGCGCGCGAAACGATCTGCCAGCGAGGCGAACTGCGCATAGGAGATCAGCGTGCCATAATACGAAATAGCGGCGCGGGCGCTGACCTTGCGTGCAGCTTCATCAAGCAACCAGCTCAGGGGGCGCTCCGGGATGTCAATGCGCTGGGGCACGCCAGCGGAATAGTGCGCAAGCCACGGGCGCGTCAGGCTCGCGTCGAGCGCCGCCGTAGACGCTGTAGCCGCGCCGACACTGGCGACATCAGTGACTTCGGTATGCAAAGGGGTAACTGTTCCACGTTGCTCACCCTGAGCCGAGAAACCTTCTTGATGCTCTCCCATTGGCGCCCTCCTCTTTGAGTGGAAACGCTCCGGTTTGTGATCGCTTACGCCGTGTACACGCACATCAACACAGGGATAGACAAGATTTGATATACGCATTATAAGACGCGCCCTTGCGAATTGCCGCGTTGCCAGCTAACATCAATATGAGTATTTTTGTCGCACCAGCTAACAGCGATAGGATATGGGTGGCAGGTAGCTACCATCGGCAAGGGGAGAGCAAGAAAGGGAGCATCTCGATGCGTACACAGCCTACCAGTGGAGATCAACGTCTGTCACACGCGGGCACGCCTACCGGCAATCCAGCGGTGTCGGGCGCGCGTCAATCCCCCTCGGCCAGCGTGGCGGGCAGACAGCGGGCGCCTATCGAAGATTTTGGGACGCTGGTGGCGCTCTTTCGCCAGCGACGCGGCCTCTCGCAGGGGCAGCTTGCGCGTGCGGCGCGGCTCTCACGCACGTATATCTATCATCTCGAAACGGGACAACGCTATGCGCCCTCGGCGCGGGTGGCGCGAGCAATTGTACGGGCGCTCGAACTGCGCGGCGAGGATCGCCAGCGGCTGGCGCATGCGTTCTCGGCGCTGACCGGCGAACAAATGGAAGACGAGGCCGAGCAGCAAGACTTGTTTGATCTGCGCGAACTGGCCGGGTTACTCGTCCATAATACAGCGTTCCCTGCACACAGTCTGGATCGCCTGTGGAACATCACAGCATGGAACGCGGCCGCCGTCGAATTGTTCGAGCTTGATACCGCCGCGCTTGCCACACACAACCAGAACCTGCTCTCGGTCGTCTTCGATCCCACTTATCGCGCGCGCTTCCGCCCGTGGGAGACGCTGGCGCGGCGGCTGCTGGTGGACTTCAAGCACAACACCCGCAGCCTGACCTATCTGCCGGAGTACCGCACGCTCTGGCGTTCGTTGCGCACTCAGCCCGACTTCACGCGCATCGCCGATTCATCCGACCCTGGCTCGACAGTCAGCCCCAGCTTCGTCTTCCATATGCGCCACTCGCGCCTGGGCACGCTGGCGCTGCGCACGACGATCAGCGTCTTCAGCGGCGCGCACGACTACTCGATGGTGACATATGTGCCAGGGGATCAGCCGACGCTCGCCATCTTCGCCGCGAACGGCTGGCAAACGTCGGCAAATGAGGCGGCTGAGTAAATGGCTAGCTATGCCGCAGAATCAGCGTCGTAGGCGCCAGCTTATTGAGCGGAACCAGGTATCCAACCGCCCATACCCCGCCTTGCGGTGTCGCAGAGACCCCCAGTAACAACGACGTTGCGGTCATGGATGGCCGAACGGGAATCGAAACCGCTGTCCAGTTTGTCCCATTCCATTCATCAATGAAGGGGAACAGTTGAGTGGTTGATGTGTTACTCGCTGTATAGCCAACCGCCCACACCGTATGAGAGGACGTAGCGGCGACTCCCGTAAAAGCCGCATTCGCCGAGGAGTTGATGGTCGGCGTATAGACAATCTGCCAGGAGGAGCCGTTCCAATGTTCGGCGAACGAGCGCTGAAAGCTCCCCACACTCTGAAGTTCCGAACCGACCGCCCAAATGTCCGTTGAGGTGATGGCGACGATTGCCGAAAAGCCGCTGCTTACTCCCGATCTAGGAGCCGAAACGACAGTCCAGCGTACGCCATCCCAGTGCATTGTCAACGGCGTAGCTGAGTTGTTTGTTGGATACTGACTGCCAACCGCCCAGACGTTCGAGCCGGAGATGCCTTTGAGGGCATTGAGCGTGTACGCAAACCCAATGTTCGGGATGGCGACAAAGCTCCAGCGCACGCCATTCCAATGTTCGACGAACGGGATGTTTAGGCCACTCTCTCTTACCCAGTAACTTCCCGTGCTCCAGGCGTCGGTCGCCGAGAGCGCAGTGACGCCAGTGAGCAATGATACAGAGCTATGAGGTGGAACCGGGCTAAAGATGCTGTACCAGCGCACGCCGTTCCAGTGTTCCACCAGCGGCAGGTAGTTTCCGCCACTATTCTCGTTGTCGTAGGAGCCAACCGCCCACACATCAGTCGAGCGGTCGGCTGACATCGCGGCAATCATGTTATACCTATTGCCAGGGTTGGGGCTGCTCACGATTGACCATCTGACCCCATTCCAATGCTCAAACAATGTTGTAGATGTACCGCCATAATTATGGTCTCCGGCAACCCAAGCGTCGTTTGACGCGATAGTGGCCGAGGCCCCCAGCACATTATTCAGCGCGCCACCCAGCGCGTCTGGGACAATCGTCCAACCGGAACTGCTTGCCCTGTGGTGTGGCGTAAACGCCTGGGCATATGCGCCCAGCGCCAGCGGAGCGAACGCCAGCAGCGCCGCCAGCGCCAGCGCAACCACAGCCATCTTCCACATCCATCGTCTCTTACATTTCACTTGCTGCATCATCCGACAACCTCTTTTCCTTGTTTTCCGTGTTTTCCGTGTCTCCAACATCGGTTGTCATGCGCACGCGACTTCCTCTTTGGAGGCCACTTGATCGGTCGAAAAATACCGTCAGTAATGGGGATGCAGAGAAGTGTCGAAGTGTTTCACGCTCTAGGGATGGGTGGCAAGCCCATGATGCAAAGACAAGAGACACACAACAAGCCCCCTTCTCGATATGGAAAGGAGGCTTGAGAGAGTGATTTGCCCTACCAACTGCCCAAGCATCTGTCGAGGTGATCGCCGCAATTCCTGTGAGCCTGCCACCGATTCCAGGGTTGACCATAGGAACAACCTTCCAGCGCACCCCATCCCAGTGCATGGCAAGCGGTTCGGCGGAGCCGTTGGGATATTGTGTGCCAACCGCCCAGACGTTCGAACCGGAGATGCCTTGTTTCTCCTACTTCACTCCTGGGTTGGCGCCCGATACGCTTTTGGCTTCCTCCGACGCCTGCGACACAGCCATACTCCATTGCCAGTTGCGCGCGCGGGGAGCGTTTGCCATGCCCACAACACAGTTCAACCAACGCAATAAAGCAGAACAAACGGATCAAGGCGGCTACCTGATCGGCATTGATCTCTCGGAGGCGGGGGACTTTCGCCCCAAACCAGCCAGCCGTGGGCGTCGCGCGCCACAGCGCCAAGAGCGGCAATCACGCCAGGCGCAGCGCGCCCAACACGCCCAGCAGCGTGTTCACAGCGCATACCGCCTGCGCACGGGAAAGCGTCGGGCCGTTGGCGTCCTCAGGAGCTCGCGCAGACGCATCGGCTGGCGAGGCTGGCTGCGACGGATCATGCTCACCCTGCTGTTGGGAGTGTGCCTGACGGCGCTGATCGGCGTTCCCACGTGGGCGCTTACCTCGCCCACCTGGCGTGTGCGCCACATCATCATCCAGGGCACGAGCGACCCTGTAGTGATCGCGCAGATCAGGCGTTTGCCGCTGACCGGATGCAATATCTTTCGCTGCGACCTCGCTCGTGACGCGCGGGTGATCGCCGCCTCGCCGTTGATCGCGCAGGCCAGTGTGGCGCCGCAGTACCCCGCGGCGCTGGTGGTCAGCGTGCATTTGCGACAGGTGGCGTTGCTCTGGCGGGTTGGCGCGCTGACGCTGGCGTTTGGCGCGGATGGGGTGGCGATGGGCGTGGTCAATGCGGATGGCAGGCTGGCGCTCGATCCGGCAATGGAGGTTGGATCGCTGCCAGCAGTGCTCGTGAGCGGCGTCAGCGAGACACAGGCGCAGCAGATCACAAAAATTGACGAGAATGTGATCGTGATGGCAGCGCAGTTGCGTTTGCCGGAGATCGCCGGGTTGCTGGATCTGGCGCTGGATGCAATTTCGCTGTCCTACCAGTGGGTCAGCGACCGGGGATTTGTCGTGACGACACCGGATGGCCTGAGCATCCTCTTCGGTGGGCCAGAAGCCGCCGCCCTGGCAACCACACAGGCAAATGACGCCAACGGAAGCGCAGCTCCAACCGGTGATCCGCCCACTGCCGATGCAATAGCGCAGGGCGTTCGCCTGCAACTGGCGGAGTTACGCGCACTGCTGGCCTGGCTTGCGCGAACGGGTCAGCGCGCCACCCTGATCGATCTGCGCTGGGGAGCCTACCCCTATTATCGTGTCGCCGGATGAGGCGCTGGAAAGGTGAAGACAATGGGACACATCAACCCTGCGCCACTGATCGCCGGTCTGGACATTGGATCAAGCGTCATCGCCACACTAATCGCCGCGCTTGAACCCGATGGGCGGCTTACCTTCGTTGCGGGAAGCGAAACGCACACGCGCGGCCTGCGGGGCGGCGTCATCACCAATGCCGAGGCGGCCATCTCATCGCTCGACGCAGCGTTGGATCATCTGGAAGACGTGAGCGGCCAACGCATCGCCGCCGCCTACCTCAGCATTGGTGGCGCGCATCTCCACAGCCGAAACACCATCGGTTGGGCAGAGATCGGCGCCGACGCCCAGACGAAGCCTGACACACACGACGGGCGTTTCTCAGCAGATCAGGCGCCCGGCGAGGTGACGCACGCTGACATCGCCCAGGCGGTTGCCGTTGCGCGCGCGCACATCTCGGCGGATGAGCGGCGCGAGATACTGCACATCATCCCGCGCGCTTACGCGGTTGACGACATCGCGGGCGTGCGCAATCCGCTGGGGCTGGTGGGCTATGAGCTTGGGGTGGAGACGCATATCGTGACGGCTGCAACCACAGTCTGCCAAAACCTGCTCAGGTGCGCGCGCGCCGCCGGGGTCGAGCCAATTGATGTGATCGCGGCTCCATTGGCCGCCAGCGAAGGTATCCTGGGCGCGCTGGACAGGGCGGGTATAGCTGCTACAACACGCCGCGAGACGCTTACCGCTGCCATTGTGGATATAGGGGCCGAAACAACCGGCCTGGCGATCTACGCCGATGGAGCAATCTGGCGCACGCTCTCCCTGTCGGTGGGTGGCGCGATGATCACCCAGCAGATCGCTACTGAGCTTCGACTGACTGACGACATCGCCGAGGCGCTCAAACGCCGCTTCGGAGCCAGCGTGGGATGGCAGGCCCACGAAGACGAGTTGATCGATCTGCGTCCCTTCACACAGCGCGATGAATTGCTGGCGCGCCGCCTGCTGGCCGAGCTGATCGAGGCGCGCGTGCGCGAGCTGGCCGCCACGCTCTATACGCCGCTCCGCGAGGCGCGCCAGGCAGGTGTGCGCCCGCAGTGGTTGGCGCTCGCGGGCGGGGGCGCGTCGCTTGGTGGGCTGGCCGAGTTTCTCGCTGACGACCTGCGGCTGCCGGTGTATGTCGCGTCGCCAGCAACGATAGAGGGCCTGCCGGATGATCTGGCGCATCCAGGATTCGCCACGGTGGCCGGGGTGGTCACATGGGGAGCCAGACAATTGCGTAACACCGCCAGCGTGACGAACGCCAGCGCAGTGCGGCGTGGCAGACGGCGACGCAAAGGGCCGCTTGCGGGGATTACCCGCGCGCTCTGGGCCATTCCCCATGCGGGCGGCTTTTGGCGGCGAGCCGAAGTCCGATGACAAAGCATTCAGAGTATTGTATTGGAGCAATTTTCAGGTGGATTGACATACAGGCGACGAGAGAAGGGTAGAGCGAGAGGGAAGGCAAGCCATGAGCATGAGCGAACAACGGGCGCAGCATACACAACAAGCCCCTGGTGGCGCACGACAGGAGGCGACACGGGCGCCAGAGGACAGGCAGGAGAGGCAAAACACATATGAAACGGAGTGCGCGCGTCTTGTCGTCGCGGGTGTGGGCGGCGGCGGATCGAACGCGGTCAACCGGATGATCGAGGCGCATACGCAGGGCGTGACGTTTATGGCAATCAATACCGACGCCCAGGCGCTCGAATACGCGAACGCGCCGATCCGCCTGCGCATTGGCGAGGAACTGACACGCGGCCTCGGCGCAGGTGGAAATCCTGAGGTGGGGCGCAAGGCGGCTGAGGAGAGCTTTGCCGCGCTGAGCAAGGCGTTCGCTGGGGCAGATATGGTGTTCATCACCGCAGGGATGGGCGGCGGCACAGGCACAGGCGCCAGCCCGGTGGTGGCGCAGGCGGCCCGCGAGCAGGGCGCGCTGACGGTCGCCGTGGTGACGACGCCCTTCGCCTTCGAGCGCCGTCGCCATCTCAGCGCGGAGGACGGCCTGGCGGCGCTGCAAGATGTGGTGGATGCGCTGATCGTCGTGCCAAACGAGCGACTGATGCAGCTTGTCGCGCGCGATACCAGTGTCTTCGAGGCCTATCGCATGGCCGACGACGTACTGCGGATGGGCGTGCAGGGGATCAGCGATCTCATCACCGTGCCTGGCTTGATCAACCTGGATTTCGCCGATGTGCGGGCCATCATGTCCGATGCGGGCACGGCGTATATGTCGCTTGGCTCGGCCAGCGGCGAGAATCGCGCCGAGATCGCCACGCGCATGGCGCTCAATAACCCGTTGCTGGCGACAGACATCACGGGCGCGCAGGGAGTGATCTTCAATATCACTGGCGGCGACGACCTGACGATGACCGAGGTGGGACGCATTGCCGAGGCGCTCAGCGGGGCATGCCGCCCGGACGCAAACGTGATCTTTGGCACAGTCTACGACGCGCAGGCCAACGGCGCGTTGCGGCTGACGGTGGTTGCCACGGGCTTTGAGCCGCGCGTGACGCATGCGCCGCATCCCCATTCGGCGCCAGCGCACACCGGCTACGCAGGCTACGGCGTAGCAGCGGCGGCTCCCACCCAGCCGCACGGCCAGACACAATCGGCGCGGGTGTACGGCGACGCCAACGCGCCATATCCTCCCGTTGGAGCACACGCGCCCCAACCAGCACAGCCGCCAGCGCATATGTCGCCTGCGACGCACAACTATCAGGGCTACCAGGGGAACCCTGCGTCCGACGCATATGATGAGGATGAGGATGCCAACGAAGAATACATCTCGGACGAGTATGGCATGTATGATGAAGACGACGAGGAGGTTATTCAGTCGCCAGCCGAGGCGCGCCGCCACTGGGAACGACTGCTCCCGCCACGCTAAACATCACGCCAGGGAAAACCCATGCCGACCGGAGAGCCAGCCACTATCTGGCGGCCAATATGGCTGTCATCTGCGGCATTTTCGCACCTGGAGCATCTAGCCCTTGCGCTTTGGTGGGCGCATGGTGTACACTACACATGCCAGCGGAACGCACGCCGTTTGACGATAGCGCGCTGGCAGATAAGCCGATGTGGCGGAATGGTATACGCGGTGGTCTCAAAAACCACTGCCCTCACGGGCTTAAGGGTTCGAGTCCCTTCATCGGCACCCAATCTGGATAGGTTCGCATCCCCCTATCGGCGCCAGACCAAAAAGCAAGCGAGTTGGATGTATTCGCCGAACCAGCGGTGAGGAAGATACAATGGATCGGGGTATACCGGCTATCCAGCCACGCACTGAGTCCATTCCCTCGTTCACGGAGCAGGAAGTGCGCGATTATTTAAATCATCACGTCCCCCTCGGCAAAATCCAGGCGCTCGGCCAGCCCACTGTCACTCAGGTCGTCTTTACCACCATTCACGAACTGGATCGCGCATGCGGCGAGAGGTATCTTGAGGCCAACTATCCAGCGGATATGCCCATTTGCTACGTCGAACTAAGCGGAACATTTCACGTCTCTGGCCCGCCACCACGCTCTGGCGCTTCTCGGCTTCATGAGGGAAACACCACAAGCACAGCCTTTATCCTCTTCGATGCCCGCACAGGCCACATCTTCGTCACGGGTACGCCTGCACAGGCCAGATGGAGAGGCATTTGATCTATCATTCGCTCACATTATGACCAGCAGCCGATCCACCAGCGCGACATCCACATCGCGCAGGGTGTTTGCCAAATAGTCTGCTGCGTCGAGGCCGGGCGCATCGGGCTGGCCAGCGCGGCGCACGCCAATACAACGCATACCGCCCGCACGGGCAGCCGCCACACCTGCGGGCGCATCCTCGATCACGACGCATCGCTCAGGCGCAATCCCTAATAGCCTGGCTCCCGCCAGAAAGATGTCGGGCGCGGGCTTGCCATGCGCCACACTTTCGCCGGAGACATAGCCATCCAGAAACTCTGCCAAGCCCAGCAGACGGATGATCGCTTCGATATTGGCTGGCGGCGCGGATGAGCAGAGCGCCTGCCGGTAGCCAGCCGTGTGCAACGCCGCCAGCAGTTCCCGTGCGCCGGGCAGCGTCGTCGCCTCGCGTTCGAGCAACTCGCGATAGATGGTTTCCTTGCGTTCTCCAAGCGCGGCGATGCGCTCAGACGGCCCCTCCACGCCAAACAGCCGGGGAATCACATCGGTGTTACGCATGCCAAACGTTGCCCAAAACGCTTCATCGCTGTAGGGCAAGCCATTCTCGCGGGCAAGCTGCTCCCATGCCCGGCGGTGCTGCTCGGCGCTGTCTATAATCACGCCGTCCACATCCCAGAGGACGGCGGAGTGTGTGCGGGTTGGCGCTGTTGGTTGAGGTTGCTCCATAGGCGCTCCATTGTGAGCGGCAGGCGCGTGAACGCGCGCTTAAAGGCTTCCGCTAGAGAGCGGACGGTGCTTCAGCCACCAAGGCCGCCTGCGCGGCCTCTTCTCAATATACATAGGTTCGCTTCTTGGCATTCGATGTCGTCAGATGTATTAGGGAGTATATCACCCGATGGGGACAATGCTTGCGCTCGACGGCGTGATATGATATACTCCCTGGCGGAAGGGTGTCCGAGTGGTTTATGGTACCGCTCTCGAAAAGCGGCGTGCGAAGAGCACCGCGGGTTCGAATCCCGCCCCTTCCGCCTTATGTTTTTACCCCTTTTGGAGGAGTCCCATAGAGGCCTAGTGGGCGCGACTGGAAATCGCGTGTGCGAATAGCACCGTGGGTTCGAATCCCACCTCCTCCGCCCCATCTATTCTCAGCCGACGCACTAAACAAGAAAGCCGCTTCTCTATTAGGGAAGCGGCTTTATCATTCTTCCCCCTTCCCATCACTGGGAAGGGGGCTGGGGGGTTAGGTCGGCTAGCTCAGCAGCGTCTGCCATGCGCCATTGTGATAGCGTAGCAATAGCGGCGTTACGGGGTATTGCGGCGGGTTGCTTGATCCCCCACCGACGAAGGGAGAGGTGGGATAGTGGGTTCCCGTTGGCCAGGTCGCCTGGCCCCCTATCCAAACGTCATCCGCGCTGATGACCGAGAGCGTGGAGAAACTCAGCGAGGCGCGCCCCGTGATCTGCGGCTGGACGATGCTCTGCCACTGCTTGCCGTCGTAGTGAAACAACACCGCCTTGAGATTGCCGCCCACCACCACGCCATAGCCCAGCGCCCAGCCATCCGTCGGCGTGACCATCTCAATCTGCTGCGTTTGCAAGATCTGCGGCGCATCGGCAGTGGGAAGCGTTATCCAGTTCCCTGCGTGATAGTGAAGGAACACCGTTTTCGTTACTGTTATGTTCTGCGATGGCATGCTCGTCTCTGTGCCTAGCGCCCAGCCATCATCCGGCGCGCCAAACGAGAGGCTCGTCACGAGAACATCCTCGAAGAAGCTCTGCTCTTTCCAGACGCCAGCGTGAAAGTGGAAGATGACACTTACCATCCGGCCGCCGCTCTCAGGTTGCGCCAGCGCGCCAGGCGTCGGAGAAGGTATCTTGCGTGAGGTCTTGCGCCAGCTCATGGGCGCCAAGCATGCCGCGCAAGAACGCCTGGATTTCACGCTGATAGCGCATGAAGACGGCGGCAAAGGTTGGCGCGCCAACACCTTCTTGCAGAGATTTCGGCGCATCGAGCGCATCGCGTGGGGGCGGATAATGTTCTGTCATACATATCCTTTGGCGAGACTGCGACAGAGTAAAAGAGAGAAAGACAGTTGACAGCGCCAGTTTTTGGGAGGGGGTTCTGCCTCTATGGCGCTGTCCTCCTCTATATCGCAGCAGCCGCCAAAACCTGACCGCGAAATGATAAGAATTGTAAGACTTGTAAAGTGAGTGGCAACACAAAGCCCCACCCTTGCCAGTGCGGCGTGGGTGGGGCCGATGCGGGCTTGCGATTTGGCGCTAGCGCGATCCGGCGCGGGCGGCTTTCTTGCCTCGTGGCTTGGGCATGTAGCGTTCCTTGAGGCGCTGATGGCGATACCAGTTCAGGTCGCCTGCGTAGCGGAACGCCAGGTGATAGAGCCAGTAGAGTCCGAAGATGACGACCCAGATGGCCCAGGCATAGCGCCAGGC
Source organism: Pseudomonadota bacterium (assembly GCA_021324535.1). Classification (GTDB taxonomy): domain Bacteria; phylum Chloroflexota; class Ktedonobacteria; order Ktedonobacterales; family JADMIN01; genus JAJPIU01. Next base: position 17,236 of record JAJPIU010000083.1, on the reverse strand, counting down.
GCGGTCGGAAAGCAGGAACATCTCAGCGTAGCGCGCGCCCAACAGCGCCCAGCCTACCAGCCAGATCGGCAATAGCCCTTTCATGAAGCGATCCATCTGGTACTTGTTGAGCGCATGGCTGCCAAAGAACCGCTTGCGGCCCTCAGCCTGATAGTAGATATAGGCAAGCGTCGTCACCGAGAGGAAGATAATCCACGGGACGTAAAAGTGAAACGTCTCAGGTTTCCCTGAGGGCGTGTTGGCGCCCGCCGTGACCGGATCGGTAAATAGCCAGGAAATCAGATTTTGCATTGCGCGCTCCTAATCGCACGCTGGCGATCTGTGCGCCGCGTGGGAAACAAAGTGAGATGCTTGGTGTAGTTGGCAGGCAGACACCCACGAAAAATGGCCTGTGCTATCAGCATACCAGAGGCCGCGCGAATGGTCAAACCGTCAAACGCCGATGACACCAGGCGCGCAGCCTATCTGTCCGCTCTACTGCCACTCAATCAGGTGAAACGAACTACGCGCTTACCTAGCCACGCGCTCCTGCTTCCACTTTCACTTTCTTCGGCGCAGCGTGCGTCTGTGTTTGTTTCCCCAACGCCTGATCGAGATCGGCGATGAGGTCGTCGGCGTCTTCGATGCCCACCGAGAGTCGCAGCAGCGTATCGGTGATACCGCGCCGCTCACGCTCCTCTTTGGGGATTGAGCCGTGGGTCATCGAGGCGGGATGGCAGCACAACGACTCCACGCCGCCCAGGCTCTCGGCCAAGGCAAAGAGCTTGAGCCGCCGCACGAACGCATCCACATCGGCGCGTGTCCCCTCGAAGGCGAACGAGACCATGCCACCGAAGTCGCGCATCTGGCATTTGGCCAGCGCGTGGTCAGGATGCGTCGCCAGCCCAGGATAATACACCTTCTGCACACGCGGATGCCCCGCCAGGAAATCGGCCACACGGCGCGCGTTCTCGCAGTGCTGGCGCATACGCACGGCAAGCGTCTTCACACCACGCAGGGTGAGCCAACTATCGAAGGGGGATGGCACTCCCCCAGCAGCGTTCTGGTAAAACTTGATCTCGTCGTAGAGCTTGTGGTCGGAGGTCAATACCGCGCCGCCGATCACATCGCTGTGGCCGTTGATGTACTTCGTCGTGCTGTGGACGACGACATGCGCGCCAAGATCGAGCGGGCGCTGCAAATACGGCGTGGCGAACGTGTTGTCCACCACCAGCGTGACGCCGCGCTCATTGGCGATCTTTGCGACCGCTGCGATGTCTACCAGGTTCAGCAGCGGATTCGTTGGCGTCTCCGCCCAGATCATGCGCGTCTTTGGGCGAATGGCCTCGCCATAGGCGGCCACATCGGCTGCGGGCACGTAGTCAATCTGCACACCCATTGGCCGCAGTATCTTCTCGAAGAGGCGATATGAACCGCCGTAGAGGTCATCGCCTGCCACCACATGGTCGCCCGGTCGCAGTGTGCTTAGGACGGCGCTGGCGGCGGCCAATCCGCTGGCGAAGGCCAAGCCGTAGTCGGCGTTTTCGAGCGAGGCCAGGCAGGCTTCGAGCGCGCTGCGGGTGGGGTTGTGTGTGCGCGAGTATTCGTAGCCCTTATGTTCACCCAACCCCTGCTGGGTATAGGTCGAGGTCTGAAAGATCGGGGTGATCGTCGCGCCGGTGCTGGGATCAGCCTCCTGCCCGACGTGGATTGCGCGTGTTGAAAACTCCATCGTTTTCCCCTCTGTTCTGTAGCATATGATGAGAAGACAGCCCGTTACCCCTGACGCAAACACACACGCCAGGGACGCTTGACTACAGTATAGCATGGGCGCTATCCTCACGGTGTATTGAGCCATGAAGAACACATCCCAGGAAAGGGTGGCCAGCCCATGAGCAGCATTAGCTTTGACCGCCACTGGCGACGGATACTTGGCGTGAGCGCCTTGCTCTTTATCATCGGACTGGCGTTCCTGATCGTGCCGTTGGTGTTCGCGTTCGACCAGGGTATTCTAGCTAACCCTCTCAACCACCCCTTTGATGACAGTGGTTTAAGCGGCGCTGGTCTGTACTTTCTCCTTGGATATATTTGCTGGGTCTGGGGAATCAGAGGTCGTCGCCGTATGCGCCTGCGTATCCGCACATTAGCCAACGAGCCGGACGCCGCGCCGGTTGCCAACGCGCTACCCTTCCCGCTTGATTCCGATGAAGCTGATACGCAGGATGCAGGCGCTGAGGCGGAAACACCACCTACAAGCGTGTTGCTTCGCTGGCGCGACTCCCAATATGGACGATCAGGCCCTATCTTATTGGGAAGCGCAAGCCTGGTAATAGGCTTTCTTGTGGGCTTCGCGCTGGCTATCGCCGCTGGCGTCTTTGGATCACAGGATGCGCTTCCAGCGTTCGCTATCGTGCTCATCGTACTATGCGCCTTCTTCCTGCCCAGCGGAGCTGGTATCTGGCTGTTCGTTCGTAGCGTCAGGCGAAACAGGACGGCGTCGTATACGCCGGACAAGCTCGCCAGTGAACTCTACGCCGACGCGAGCGGCGTGACGTTCTGGCATGGCAAGCGTGCACTGGTCATGCGCTGGGACGAGATGCGGCTCTTCGAGGTCTCGCTGCCTCCGCCCAGCGCCGCAAAGGACGGTACTCCCACACGACCATATTTCACCCTCTGGAATGGACAAAGCCAGGCCATCACCTGGCCAGCCTTTAGCGAGGAGCGGCTCTATCCCAGCATATTTGCCACCGAAGGCGACACGATTGACGACCCCATAGAAAGCCAGAGGGAGTTGCTACGGCTGATACGACATTATTCGCGTCTTGAACCGCGCACGCTCAGTCCTGAGCTCTATCGCCCTAATCGCCGCTCGCGCGAGTACGACTTTTCCTGGCAGGCGCTACAAAAGCAGGTGTTCGTCCCATTCATACCCGTGCTGCTGGCGCTTGCCATTTTCCCGTTGGCTGGCGCGCTCATTATCCTGCTCATGCCACTCACGCTCTATCCCCTGGCGAATGTCTATGGCGCGCTGTGGCTTGGCGCGATTGGGCTTGCTGCCCCCATGTTGCTCACGATTGGTCTCATCAACAGCAAAAGGGCGCGCCAGCCGCAGACGCCCGTCCCGCCGCCGCTGGTACACCTGCCTGCGCCGCCTGCACAAGGGGACACCGAAACAGTGTATGTGTTGCGACGTCGGCCATCCTGGCGAGACGTGGCGCTGGAATGGTTGCTGGCGCTTGGCTTGCTGCTCAATGGGGTCGTCGCTGCGTATAAGCCCATCGCGCCCGGGCGAGTGTTTCCAGCGGATACGCTGGGCGCGGATCTCCTGTCCCTGGCATTCGATCTCCTCATCTTACTGGCGGGACTCGGCGGGATCATCCTGTTCCTCAGCTTTGTGTCGCTATCGGGCAGCACACTACTGGCGGCGCCAGACGGGCTAAGCCGCCGTTGGAGCAAGAATGCGATCACCTTCGCGTGGGATACCATTGTCTTAGCCGAGGCGCGCTCTACTCGCAAGCGCGTCACCAGCTTCCGCGTGCTAAACACCACTGGCAGAGCGATCTCCTGGTCGGCGAGCCGCTCTGCCAGCATGCCACAGACGCCAGCTTCAGAGGTCACAGATCATCCGAACGCGAGAGGCGAAGTGAAGATCACGCCCGAAGCGCTGATGGCTCTGGTGTTGGCGCGCACCGGCCTCAAACTTGAGATGGTCGAAGCAAACCTGTTTGAGAACTGAAAGGCTACAACTATAGAACCCTCCCAAACGCCCGATGTACTCGCACGACTGACACGCTGGGCAGAGCAGCAGCCGCTTGTGCGCACGTTGATCCTGGAAAGTTCACGCGCGAACGGCCAATCGCTCGATAGCTTCTCCGACTACGACGTGTTGCTGGTTGTTGATGATCTATCCGCGTTTACCGATGATGACGCCTGGCTGCGCGACTTCGGGACGCCGCTGGTCATGCTACGCGATAGGCTGGAGACGCTGGGCATGATCACCGCAACGCGCCTCGTCCTCTATGAAGATTACACGAAGATTGATTACGTCCTCTGGCCGACCGATTTGCTGCGCGAGGTAGTCGCGCGCCAGGAGTCAACCGAGCTGCTGGATTGGGGCTATCGTATCCTGGTGGATAAAGACGGCATAGCCGCCGGATTGCCGACGCCCACCCGCACCGCGCATATCCCCGCGCGCACCAGCGAACACGAGTATCTCGCCCTGGTGAATGAGTTCTGGTGGGAGACCACCTACGTCGCCAAGAATCTCTGGCGCGGCGACCTGCTCTTCGCCCGCTACAACCTCGATGTGGTTATCCGCTATGAACTGCTGCTGCGCATGGTAGAATGGCGCGTGGAGGTGGATCGCGGCTGGACGTGGAAGCCTGGCCTGCTGGGCCGTGGACTGCAACACGTGGTATCACCGGAGACCTGGGCCGAACTTGAGCAGACACTTGCGGGGGCCGACATCGCGGCGAACTGGCAGGCGCTCTTCGCAGCCACCGCGCTCTTCAGGCGGCTGGCTGTCGAGGTAGGCGTCGCGCTTGGCTACGCCTATCCGCACGAGCTGGATCGCGGCGTCACAGCTTATCTCCAGATGGTGCACGGTTTGCCAGCGAAGGCGGCGGAATCGCCAGGCGAGGCGGCGAGCGGTTGAAACCGCGCCGAAGCGTGCTGCGGCGCACGACAAAGCCCGCCTTCGCGGGCTAAGAGGACAAGTGTATTCACATTTGCCTGACACAAACACGTCCGCCCCAGAAGAGTCCGCGCAGGCGGACTTCGTGGTCGCAGACCCTTAGGCGCGGTTTCAACCGCCCGCCTGCCCACACGTCTGCCCGCCACGCCACGCCCGCCTACTCTACCTACTATCAGGAGCAACACGGCATGCCCAACAACACCGGATACACACAACTTGGCGCGCTCACTCCGCTGACAGACAACGCCTCAACACCAAACGACATCACAGGCGGGCGCATCCGGCGCTTCGCCGACGCGGCTGGCGCACGGCTGGAGGTCGCCGTGCTGACAGACCATATCGCGCGGGTGCGACTCATTCCGCCAGGGGTAACGCCTGCCCGCTCATGGGCTGTCGCCCGCACTGACTGGTCAGAGATCGAGGTCGCTACCCAGGCTGATGATTCCCAGTGGGCATTCACGACAGCCGCCATGCGTATCGAAGTCAACCTTTCCAATGGCGCCCTGACGTTTCGTCGGCTGGATGGCGTCCCATTCATGGAGCCGGACGATAAACAGAACCTGGGCTATGTCGCGCCGCTGGGGCCAGCCGATATTCCCGACGCGCGCCTGCCCGCAGGGAGCGTGCGCTGCCACACCTGGCTGGCGCCGGAGGAGCATATCTTCGGCGCGGGCATGCGCACTGGCCCAATGGATGCGCGCGGCCAGCGCATCACCTTCTGGAACACTGATCCGCCGCAGCCGCACGGCGACGCCACTGGCGCGATGTACGCCGCGATCCCCTTCTGGCTGGGCCTGCGCAACGGGCGCGCATACGGCGTCTTCATGGAATGCGACGGACGTGGCGACCTCAACGTGGGCGCGAGCCAGCCCGATGTGTTGAGCTTTGGTGTGGCGAGTGGCGTTCTCACGTACTACGTCTTCGCTGGAGACTCACCCACTGACGTGCTGGCGCAGTATAGCGAGGTGACAGGGCGCATGCCCATGCCGCCGCGCTGGGCGCTTGGCTACGGCCAGAGCCGCTGGAGCTACGCATCCGAGGCGCATTTACGCGCGGTTGCCGCTGAATTCCGCAAACGCAACATCCCCTGCGATCACCTCTGGCTCGATATTGACTATATGGATGGCTACCGCGTCTTCACCTGGAACCCCGATCGCTACCCCCACCCCAAAGCATTGCTAGACGAACTTGGCGCGCAGGGCTTCAAGGTGGTCACGATCATTGATCCTGGCGTAAAGGCTGATCCCACCGATCTCACCTTCGCCGAGGGGCTGGCGAACGATTATTTCGTGCGGCGTGCGGACGGCTCGCTCTTCGTGGGCGTCGTCTGGCCGGGGGAGAGCGTCTTCGCCGATTACAGCCGCGAGGATGTGCGCGCGTGGTGGGGCGAACGCCAGCAGGCGCTTTTGGATGCAGGAGTGCAAGGCATCTGGGACGACATGAACGAACCGTCGTTGACGGATCGGCTCGTGCCGGGCGCAGGCGTCCCCCACGGCACGACAATGGCGCTCGACGCGATACACCGCCCGGATGGGCCTGAAAGTGAAACAAAGCTACCCCATGCGGCGTTTCACAACGCCTATGGCATGCAGATGGCGCGAGCAAGCTACGAGGGGCAGGCGCATTTGCAGCCCGACCGGCGGCCATTCGTGCTCTCACGCGCAGGCTATGCTGGTGTGCAACGCTACGCTGCCCTGTGGACTGGCGACAACTGCAGCCAGTGGGAACATCTGCGGCTGGCGGCGCGCATGTGCCTGACGGTGGGGCTGTCGGGCACGCCGTTCGTCGGCTTCGACACGGGCGGCTTCTGGGGCAACGCGACTGGCGAACTGCTCGTGCGCTTCACGCAACTTGGCGCGGTCTTCCCCTTCTTCCGCAACCACAGCGCGATGGAGACGCCAGCGCAGGAGCCGTGGGCGTTTGGCCAGCCGTTCGAGACGCTCTGTCGCCAGGCCATCGAGCTACGCTACCAACTCTTGCCCTATCTCTATACGCTCTTCGCCGAGGCCGCCCGCACCGGCGCGCCCATCACCCGGCCCATGCTCTATAGCGCCCCCGCAGACAATGAGACGCTTCCACTTGGCGATCAGTTTTTGCTGGGCGATGATCTGCTGGTTGCCCCTGCATTGGAAAAGGGCATGCTGCGACGCAGCGTCATCTTTCCTCGCTCGTCGTCAGCACGCGCTTGGCGCGATTGGCGCTCCGGCCAACGCTACACCTGCGGGCAGCGCGCCAGCGTAGACGCGCCGCTCGACACGCTGCCCCTCTTCATCCGCGAAGAGGCGATCCTGCCGCTGGGGCCAGTGATGCAGTATATCGGCGAACTAGACGAGGAGCCATTGACGCTGCTCTGCTCATTAGGGCCTCTCTCAGACGAAGAACCAGCCACACGCGCTAGCGGCGACCTCTATGAGGATGACGGCGCGACACCTGCCTATCAACAAGGAGCATGGCGGCGCACGCGCTTTACAGCCGAATGGGAAGACCATCGTATCACATTTCACGCGGAGCAGCCAACCGGCGCCTATACGCCGCCCGCGCATGAAGTTACTATTGAGTTCCGGCTGCCCTTTGCAGGCCTCATGGGGGATGACGCAGCGCGCCCACGCATCGCCAGCGGGCGCCTCGCCGGACGTGATCTACCCGCCGAAGCGTTCACAAGCGAGATGCGACGCTACGAAACGCGGCTGCGTGTGACGCTGAGGCAGGTAAGCGCGCCCTTCACACTGGATGTGCGGCTGACGGAGTAGCGATGGCAGAATATGCCTTGAATGATGCAACAGCGGGTGGCGGAGGGGCGTATAAGGGGCATGAGCACACTAGACCGCGCCGTATCGGCGCCCGCGCCAACCGGCGCTTCACTACAACTTACCGTCGCCGAGGGGATCGGCCTGCCGCGTGGGGCGGCCTACGCCAGCCCGGCAGCGCTCGGCGCGCTTGGCGCCAACCCTGGCGCAGTCGTTCTCATCCAGGGCCGCCGCGCCACCGTCGCGCGTCTTTATCCCTGGCCAGCGTCCACAACGCCCGAAGCCATCGCAAACGACGCCAGCGACCTCAAAGACCCTTCGCTCACAAATGGCTTGAGTGGCGCATCTTCCAATAGCGTATCCACCACAGGCGTCAACGCGCAGCCTTTGCTTACCTTGTCTGGCGCGCCGCGCGACAATACGAGTATCCAGATGGATGGATTGGTACGCCAGAATACGGGCGCCAGCCTGGGCGACATAGTGACACTCCAGCGCGTGGAGGCGCAGCCCGCCATCAGCGTCGCGCTGGTTCCAACGTCTGGCCCGGCGCAACTGAGCGACGTTGAATTGCGTCATGTGGCGACCTCGCTCAAAGGGCTGGCGGTCGTGGCTGGCGATCTCGTGCGCGTGGCTGGGCTTGGCCTCGCCGGACGCGAGTTCCAGGTCTTCGCCACCAACCCCGCGACACCGGTGATCCTCGGCGCAGGAGCCTCGTTGCGCATCCAGGCGCCGGGGAGCGTAAACGCCAATGCGACGCGCGTGGGGCAGATCACCTATGAAGACATCGGCGGCCTGGGCGAAGAGCTACGCCACATCCGCGAGTTGATCGAACTGCCGCTGAAGCATCCCGAACTATTCGACCGATTGGGTATCGAGGCGCCAAAGGGCGTCTTGCTGGCGGGGCCGCCAGGGACGGGCAAGACACTGATCGCCCGCGCGGTGGCCGCCGAGAGCGGCGCGCGCTTCTATAGCGTCAGCGGGCCGGAGATCATAGATAAGTTCTATGGCGAGAGCGAGGCGCAGCTACGCCGTGTCTTCAACGACGCAGTGAAGACGGCGCCCAGCGTGATCTTCCTCGATGAGATTGACGCCATCGCGCCCAAACGCTCTGAGGTGTTTGGCGAGGTGGAAAAGCGTGTGGTCGGCCAGTTGCTCACCCTGATGGACGGCCTGCGCGCGCGTGGGCAGGTGGTGGTGGTCGGCGCGACCAACCGCCCCGACGCGCTCGATCCGGCGTTGCGGCGTCCAGGGCGCTTCGACCGCGAGGTACACCTGCACGCGCCGGACTACAACGGGCGCATCGAGATTCTGCGCATCCACAGCCGCGATATGCCGCTGGCCGCCGATGTTGACCTCACGGAACTGGCGCGCATCACTCCCGGCTTTGTCGGAGCCGATCTGGCCGCGCTCTGCCGCGAATCGGCGATGGCGGCGCTGCGGCGCGCCTTTCCGCGCGCTGTGCTCACCAACGGCAGCATCCCCATCAACGACCTGCTGACACTGACCGTCACCATGGGCGACTTCCAGAGCGCGCTACGTGGCATCGAGCCATCCGCCGCGCGCGAGGTCTCCGTCGAACTCTCGCAGACCTCCTGGGATGATGTGGGCGGTCTGGCCGAGGCGAAACGCACGCTGATCGAGACGATCCAGTGGCCGCTGCGCTACCCCGAACTCTACGCGGCGATGGACTTGGAGCCGACGCATGGCGTGCTGCTCTCTGGCCCGCCAGGAACCGGCAAGACGCTGATCGCACGGGCGCTGGCCACCGCCTGCCAGGCCAACTTCATCTCGGTGAAGGGGCCGGAGTTGCTCTCGAAGTGGGTGGGCGAGTCGGAGCGCGGCATTCGCGAGACGTTCCAGCGGGCGCGCCAGGTGGCTCCGTGCGTGCTCTTCCTGGATGAACTCGACGCGCTTGCCCCACAGCGTGGCGCAATGTTCGACGGCGTGGCGGATCGGCTGATCGGCCAGTTGCTCACCGAACTTGATGGCATCGAGGGGCGACGTGGAGTGATCGTCGTCGGCGCGACAAATCGCCCGGAGTTGATCGATCCGGCGGTGCTGCGGTCGGGCCGCATAGATATGGTGTTGGAGTTGCCGCTGCCCGACCGCGAGGCGCGCCGCGCGATCCTTGCCATCCACACACGGAAACGTCCGCTCGACCCCAATGTCTCACTTGACATACTGGCGAAGAAGACTGACGGCTTCAGCGGGGCAGATCTGGAAGCGGCGTGCAGGCGTGCGGCGAACCTGGCGCTGGCGGAGTGGCTGCGCGCGTATGGGGCTGGTGGGCCGCCTCAAGCGCCTAAGACAACCACGCAACGAACCGCGCCAGCGACCCGCCAGCTTGGGCCGCAGATCGAAGCCCGCCACTTCGAGACGGCGTTCAGAGAAGCGCGCGAGAAGGCAGGCTGAGCCTAGACCAGCGATTTGTTGAACGTCCAGATGGTGAGCGTATCAAACGTGTTATCAATCAGCGCCAGCCGCTTGCCATCGGGCGACCAGTTCAACGAGGCAAACGCCCCTGTGGAAGCTGCGGCCAGCTTCGTATCATGCCGCAGGGTCATGAGTGGCGCGCCGGTTGCGCTGTTATACAGCGTCACCGTAAACAAGCTGGCGTTATCACCGGGCAATTGCGGACGAGCCGCCATCACCCGCCCATCGGGCGACCACGCCACGTAGGCTCCTGGCGGCGTGAGCAATCCGTTCTGCTCCTCAAAGGAAACTTGCTGCAAGGAGCTGGAGTAAAATCCCGTCAGCGCGCTGTCGTGTGGAGCAACCGTCGCAAGGGAGCCATAGCCATTTTTCTTCAACAGCCCAGGATCAGGCGCGTTGGCCCCAGGAAGCGCCACATTGGTGAACATGACAGCAGGCGCATAGAAATAGCGCCCATCCGGCGACCAGGCGCCAAAACTCGAGAGCCAAAGATACAAATCAGGAATGGGCATCAGCGCTGTCGGATTCGCGGGATTGGGCTGCGCCAGGCCGATCTGGGCCTCGCCCGGCTGCCAGATGCTAAATGTCTGGCCGCCCACCGGATTGCCGATAGCCATAGACGGCGCCTGCTTCAGCGGAATGAGTTTGCCCAGTGCGCCCCAGCGATAGGCGACGGCTCCCGGCTGCTCCAGGTTGTGCCCGATGATGTTCCCTGTGTGCGTATCCCACTCGAAACCGCCAGCCGTTTGCGCGGAAGTGGTATCGAGCGTCTCAACCATCTGATAGGAATGATAGAACACGCGGTTCTGGTTTCCCGAAAGATTGATGAGCAACAGGCCGACCTGAGTGGCCGAGGTTGAGAAATCGAATGGGTTGACTGCGACGATAACAAATGGCAGGGCAAGCGTCTGCTCATTGGCTGACCACGAAATACCCCCATAGACGATGGATTGCTGCGTCTGCGCAGACACAGGGGGCATCGCCCTGGTGATGATCGAATCGGGCTGGAACTGCGCTTTTATCCCGCCTGTGGCGACATCATAGACCGTAACGGAGCCGGTAGACGCCGTGCTTGTATTGCTAAAGTCGAACTGTGGGCAGACCCCCTGGTAGCCAAGCAACGCCACTCGATCACCCTGCGGCGACCACGCCGTGCCAATGAGGCAGCTAATATTCTCATTCTGGGGAGAGATGGTTCGTGTAACAATCGCAGGTTGACCGGCTTTTCCGGCAAATCGCGCGAGCAGTGTGGGGCTGTAGCGTACCACAACGCCAGCGATCACCGCGATGGCGACCACTACAAGCGCTACGCTCCATACCCACGCGCCACGCCCGCGCTTTGCCGCTGCCACCGAGGCGCCAGGGGAAGATGGCGCAGAAGATGGCGCAGAGGGTGTCGTCGTGGGGGCGCTGATCGCCCGTTGGCTGGCGTCAGTCACGCCGGTATGCAACCGTTCACCGGCCAGTTCGCGCAACGCCGCCAGCCGCCGTTCGCGCGCGGCGGCCTCACTCTGCGCGCTTACCTCCCGTTCGCCTGGATCGGATGTCGCCATTGTCTACCCTTCCTATGCGCTGATCGCAGCGAAATAGACGCATCAGTAGCGGATGCGGACGCGCATATCGCACGACAGGTTGGCAAGCGGAGACACGCCGCCAGGGATGGCGGCGCTACACAGAGGCGCCCATCTGCCAAATACTCGCTTACACGAATGAGACGACCATCCCTGTCAACAATTTACGCCGAAACACATACCCCTTCCCGGTGGGGAAAGGGAGTCAGGTCATTCCTTCACCCTTTGCCCCTTTCTGTGTGAGGAAAGGGGCAAAGGGTGAAGTCAGCATGAACACTGAAGCGGCGCGGGCTGATAAAACTTGTTGAGGTATTGCCCGGCCAGCTTGCTCGTGGCCAGCGTATCGCCCGCCCAATTGCTGTTCGTCGTCCAGCTCGATTGCGCCGTGCGAGGCGTCTGTGGCTCGTCGCCGTTCCAGAAGACACCCTCCCACCAGGGCGCGCCGTTAAACGTCTGGAGCAGGGCCTGCATGTCGTTCAGTTGCTCCTGGTTGTCCGCGCCACCATCGGGCGATCCACCTGAAAGGTTCTCTGGATCGTTATTGGCGCCGCTGGAACTGGCATAGCCCGCCTGGAAGATCACCGGGCGGTTGAACTTCTGGCTGACCGCCTGGATGTTCGAGTAGATGTTGGCTTGTGATCTGGGGATACCTTGCGCAATCAGCCCTAGCCCCGTCCCCTGGCCATGCCATGCCTGGACGAGCGTATTCACATCCACATCAGCGTTGTTGGCTGTCAGCGGGAAGTAAGCGTCAATGCCGATGTAGTCAACCGCGTCCCACCAGGTGATGCCCTGATACTCCGGTGTCGCCGCGTCGCCGTCCGAGGAACCGTTGGAATTCGCCAGATAAATCAGCTTACCGGTATAGCTGGCGCCTGTCTGCGATTGGTTGGCGTCAAAGGTATCGTAGCTGGAAGAGCGGATCGCGTGGATGACATGCCGCCACTCGCAATCGCGCCGCCCGATAGCAAGACACTTCGGGAAGCTCTCGCCGGGTACCTCCGTTTCGGTGGCGCCGTTGGGGTCTGCCGTCGGCCCTGTCTGCGTTCTATCGGTATCATAGCTGACATCGGTCAGGCTATCGCCAATGATGAAATAGGGCAGATGGAACCGCTGCGAGATGGCGGCGTAATGCACAGCGAAGGCTGTATAGTTGTTGAACCAACCACGTTCAAGCTGGCCCACGGAGAGCGTCGCGGTTGAGGCGTCAGCCGGTAGCCCTGACCAGAAAGCGCCAACAAATTGCGGTGAATCGGACGATGAAATAGAGTCTTGCTGCAACACTTCGAGCGCCAGGATAGGAATCAATCCCGCTTTGCGCGCGTCTTTGATTGCCTGGATGTAATCGCTCTCCGGCAGAGTATGCAAATCGTTGGCGTCAGTGCTATGCCAGTCGAGTTCGCTCTCGCTGCGCTGCGGCATATCGGCCACGACGGGGATGATCACTGCGTTCATGTGGAAGAGCTGTACCTGCGACTCCATGTTTTTGAGTGAGGCAGGTGTGGCGTAGCCGCCGCCTTTGAGGTTGCGTGTCCAGTTGAAGGTGAACCCCTGGAAGAGCGCGGCGCTGCTGCCCTGCAACGAGTTGGCGCTTGCCTGCGATTCCAGCCCCGCCGTTAGAAAGAGCAGCGGCGTCAGCGCGAAACGTCCAATCACCAGGCCCAAGATCAAGATGGGCAGCGCGACAAACGCGCCGATGCGCAGCGCACGCTTATCGGGCGGGCGGCGTCCTGCTTCGGGCAATGGCGACGAGCCAGGCATCAAAGGGGCTGGCGAGAGGGGCATCCGTCTATCCTCCACATAGTTCAGTTCGGTATGGTAATCCGTTACGCCGGAAAGGCGAGTTTGCGATATTTATCGGCGGTCTCGTACCAGGCTTCTTCCGAGAGGCCCAGCCGCTCGCGCAGAGTGTCGGGCGAGACGCCGGAGCGCAACTGGCGCACAGCGTAGATGTCGCGCAACAGTTGCAGCGTCACGCGCTTCTCGATGCCCGCGCGCTTGACTGCGGCGGCCAGCACGTAGCCCAGGTTGCGGTCGGTGCATTCGAAGACGCGCTCACGCGGACGGTAGCGTTCCAGGTAGCGTTCGTAGAGCGACGTCCAGGCGGCGGGCAACGCCATTCGCCGCTCGCGCCGCCGCTTGGCCTGCCCCGGAAAATGCACCTCGACGCTGGGATGCTCCGGGTCGGAGACATCCACATGGCCCAACGCCAGCCCCATCACTTCCTCTTTTTTCAACCCCGCGTTCAGCAGCAACATCACCAACAGGTGGCAGCGCACGTCCTCGGCGGCGGCGGCCTCCAAACGGGCCACCTCGTCGTCGAAGAGCAACTCCGGCAGGGGCGGATCTGGCCGACTCAGTGCGACGCTTGCCATTGGGTCGCTGGCCAGCAACTCGCTTTTCACCAGCCACGCGGTGAAGTTTTTCAGGAAGGTGACACGGCGCGCCATCGTCTTGGGGGCAGGCTTTGCGCCGCGATCAAAGCGCAGATGATCGAGCCAGGCGCTGAGTCGTTCACGTGTGAGCGCGCGTATCTGCGTCGAGTAGCCAAGATACTCTGTCAGCAGGCGCAGGTCTGAGAGGAAGCAGGTGATGGTATACGCCGAGTGATCGGTGCGGCGTAGATACTCCTGATAGGGCAGCGCACAGGCGGCCAGCGTAGAGGTAGGCGCGAGCGTGGGCAGGCTAACCAACGATGACACCGGCGCGTTGCCCATCGGCTGAGCCTCGCCAGGGAAGAAAAGTCCCGGCTGCTCCGCGCTGGTGGGCAGAGATGATGAAGAACCGGATTCGGTTGGCTCAGGTGAATCTGCGCACATGCTGGCCCTCACGTGGCCCCCGCTGTATCACTTCAGCCAGCCGGACATTCCGCCGAAGTGTGAATACGAGCGCCACCGCCAGTATGGCGCAATTTTGCGTATGCCGCAAGTGAGGCGGCCCGCATGGGCTATTGTGTATCGGCTATTGGAGAGTGCGTTACGGGCGCGTTGACTATTATGGGCGTCCGGCCAGTTCGTCCCAGCACGCCTGCGTGCCCTGGTTGGTGTAGAGATCAATACTGTCGCCATTACCAGCGGGAATCATCCCAACGTGATCGGTGACGCTGAAGAGCAGGGCACGCTTGCCGTTGCGCAGATCATACGCAGTGAAGCTGTATCCCCGCGCATCCAACTCCACAATCATGTCCTCGTTCAGCGCGACAACATAAGGAACCGTAACCAGTGTTGTGTTCACGCCGTTGCGCTCAACGATGAATTGCAACTGTGAGCGATTTTTGAGCAGCAGCACGTATTTGTCTTTGCTGTCGTGGTGCCGGATGGCGATCCACGCCTTTGAGGCGCCCGGCTTGGCTTCGCGCATGATGTCAACATCGTCAATGTAGACCTCGTTTGCCGCCTGCACCGCCTCTACCGCAACCTCGGCTGAGCCATGCGTCGTCGGCCCAACAACGATCTCACCAGCGGGATCGAGATCGAACATACATGGCACATTGCCTACCGGATTGCACCCCGGCGGAATGATATGGCCGCTGGCCGCCGCCTGGGCGAACGCGCCCCCTTGCGCCATCTGGCCCACCAGGGCCAAAGCCGCCAGCCCAAACGCCAACACTCCTCGTTTCAGAGTATTTGAGACGACCATCTTCACGCTTGCCTCCCATCTCTCCGCAGAACCTACCCCTGCCCCCTCCCATAGATGGGAGGGGAGAATATGGGGCGATGGATGGCAAAAGGTGTGCCATTGGCGCTCTGAAATGAGGCGCCGAAAGTATTCCGAAAGTATAAAGTACACGTAGCGCCGCGCTCCTGGGCGGCGTCTCTGGTCGGTTGGCGCAACAGCCGACCAGACTCTCGCCCAACAGTCCCCCTGGCTTTCCTTTCGCCAGCGCCAGCATGGTATCATGAGGGAAATATGCGCTCAGATGTTCACACTCAGAGAAGGATGTACCGTGCCGAAATCCGCCGAATCCTCAGCCCAGGCCGCCAGCGCCGCCGTCATAAACGCTTCTGAGGCGCCTTCCACCACGCCGACGATCACCCTCGAACAGGCCAACTTCGCCGAGACGCTGGAGGCGTCTGTCATCGCCGCGATCATTGCGCCAGAACTGAAGATCAAGCCGACGCAGGCGGCGCAGACGCTGGCGCTGCTGGATGAAGGAAACACCGTGCCGTTCATCACGCGGTATCGTAAAGAGGCGACCGGCGGCCTGGACGAGGAGCAGATTCAGGCAGTGGCCGACCGCACTGAGGCGCTACGCGCGCTACACGCCCGCAAGCATGATGTGTTGCGGCTGATCGCCGAGCAGGACAAGCTCACCGCCGACCTAGCTCAGGCCATCATCGCCGCCGCCAGCCTGCAAGCCGTCGAAGACCTCTATCTGCCGTATCGCCCTAAGCGCAAGACACGGGCGAGCGTGGCGCGCGAACGTGGCCTGCAACCGCTGGCCGACCTGATCCTGCGTCAGGCGCGCATTCCCGGTTCGGCGGAATCGGCATTGGTGGCGGCTGCCGAGCCATATGTGGACGCCGAACGCGGCGTTGACTCGGTCGCGGCGGCGCTGGCGGGCGCGCGCGACATCTGCGCAGAGACGATCATGGAGGACGCCACAGTGCGCGGCGATGTGCGCACGCTCTACACGCGCGAGGCCGTCGTGTCGGCGAAGCTGGTGGGCGACCCGGAGCAGGCGCCGGAGAAAGACCCGCGCGGCGTCTACCAGTTGTACTACGACTTCAGCGAGCCGATCAATCGTCTGCCGCCCCATCGCATTCTTGCCCTGAATCGCGCCGAACGCGAGGATGTCATTCGCGTGGCCGCCGAGGTTCCTTTTGAGCGCGCCGAACCCCTCATCCACGACGCCTATCCGCCCGATCCCGGCTCACCCTTCGCTGGAGAACTGCGTGAGGCCATCAGCGATGGCTACAGACGATTGCTGGCGCCCGCGCTTGAGCGCGAGATGCGCGCCGAATTGACGCGCCAGGCCGAAGAGCATGCCATCAACGTCTTCGCCACCAATCTGCGCAATCTGCTGTTGCAGCCGCCGCTGCGGGGCGTGCGCGTGCTGGGGCTTGACCCTGGCTACCGCACCGGCTGCAAAGTCACCATCGTTGACGAGAACGGCGTCTATCTGGAATCCACCACCATCTACCCCCATGCGCCACAGGATCGCTGGGACGAGGCAAAGGCGACGCTGAAGGCACTGATTGCGAAACAACGCATCGGCGCGATTGCCATTGGCAACGGCACAGCCTCGCGCGAGACCGAGCAGCTTGCCGCGCAGGTCATCTCCGAACTTGAGCGCGCGGGACTCGACAAAGGGTCACTTGGCTATGTGATCGTCAATGAGGCGGGCGCCTCGGTCTATTCGGCGTCGGAGGCTGCCCGGCGTGAGTTCCCCGACCTGGACGCTACCCAGCGCGGCACGATCTCGATTGCGCGGCGACTGCAAGACCCGCTGGCCGAACTGGTGAAGATCGATCCCAAAGCGGTCGGCGTCGGCCTCTATCAGCATGACGTGGATCAGAAGGCGCTGGCTTCGGCGCTTGAGCGCGTGGTGGTCTCGTGTGTGAACTTCGCGGGGGTAGATGTCAACGTCGCCTCGCCGCAGTTGTTGCGCGCCGTCTCAGGCATTACGCAGCGCATCGCCGACAACATCGTCGCCTATCGCGCGTCCAATGGCCCCTTCAAGACGCGCCAACAACTACTCAAGGTGACGGGGCTTGGCCCGGCAACGTTCATCCAGGCAGCGGGCTTCCTCAAAATCGCGGATGGCAGCGAGCCATTGGATAACACCTTCATCCATCCCGAAAGCTATGAGG